>DATJDO010000435.1:0-2557 GCA_035497375.1 Chitinophagaceae bacterium
GTACAGTACATTTCAAGCCAGCTCAACATCTCGCAAAGCTACCTGCGCGGATTGCTCAAGACACTGACCGGGCAAAGCACCCAACAATACATCCACGAAAAGCTGATCGGCAAAGCCAAGGAAAAACTCTCCACAACAAGCTTATCCGTTTCTGAAATCGCTTATGAGCTGGGCTTCGAGCATCCGCAAAGTTTCAGCAAATTATTCAAGAGTAAAACGAATCAAAGTCCGCTTGAATTCAGGGCAGGGTTTAATTGAAGGGAATACTGCTTAATCCGAAGAAGTTCCGAAGATGGGAAAAGCCTGGATAGATTCCCTGCCGGCCGCCGATCTCTGCAGCAGGCAGGCAGTCGGGCTGCGGAATGACAGCGTATGCAGAGCAGCGAGCAGCAGTTGTGACAATTTGTTGGTGGGCTTTACGCAGGCTGCGCCTCAACACCAACAAAGGCGGGTACAGAATGACAGCGAATCGGAGCAGGATTTGTACTCCTATTGTCATCCCGCAGGGATCTGTAAACCTGCCACGCCGGTATGCCTGTCTGCGGCAAGAAGGCCAACACACATTCCCTCGGTTCAATTAAAAGATTGGCGATATTGTAAGGGCGATTGATCTGTTTTACTTTTAAACATTTTACTGAACGACTGGGGATGTTCAAACCCGATCTGGTAGGCAATTTCCGCAACACTCCTGTTGGTGGTGGACAACAGTTCCTTTGCCTTGTCGATTATTTTGTTCTGAATGTGCTGCTGGGTATTCATACCGGTATGGTAGCGCAGCATGTCGCCAAGATAACTCGCGCTGACATGAAGCTGTCCGGCCAGGTATTGAACAGTGGGCAATCCCGGTTTCAGTACATCTCCTCTGTCAAAGAAGTTGTTTAATATCGTTTCCAGCTGGGCCACCAGTGTGGTGCTGGCTGCCTTTCGCGTAATAAACTGCCTGTTGTAAAAACGGTTGCTGTAGCTCAGCAACAGCTCAATATGAGATAACACGACATCCTGCGTATGGATATCAGTTAAGGAACCGATTTCAGTTCGCAGGTTTTCAAAAATCCCTTCTACGATTTCTTCTTCCCGTTTGGAAAGGTGTAATGCCTCGTAAGAAGCATAGCTGAAGAAACCATAATCATGAATTTTCGAAGCGAGACTGGTTCCCTGTAAAAAGTCGGGATGGATCATCAGCGAATACCCTTTGGGAATTCTGGTCGGCAGTTCCTGCAAATTAATGACCTGCTTCGGTGCATAAAAAGTCATGACCCCTTCGTCGAAGTCGTAATACTGCTGCCCGTATTTGACCTTACCATCAAAGTCCTTCTTCAGGTTAATACTGTAGAAGTGGTACATCAGGCTTTGCTGCACAGTACCGTACCGTCCTTCGCATTCGTCGAAATTGATCACGCTGACCAGCGGATGCGTTGGTTGGGGCAGGCCGGCAAAAGCATGGTAAGCTGAAATGGAATGGATAGAATGCGGCGTTTCCTGCTTCATGTCTTAAATTTACAAAAGCGGGCCGTAAAATGCCCGCTTTAGGTTAAAGATTAAAGATTGACTTGTTTCATTCCTTCCGCTGCATACCGTGCACCGGTGTCAGCATCAAGAGGGATAATGCTTTCCAGGCGGGCAAGCTCTGATGCTGTAAACTCAATACCGGCCGCATCGATGTTTTGCCCTATATACTTCAGACGCTTCGTACCGGGTATCGGCACATGCCCTTTGGCAATCACCCAGGCAATAGCCAACTGGGAAACCGTCACTTCTTTCTCCGCAGCTATTTTTTCAATCGCTTGCAGCAGCTCTATATTCTTGTAGAATTGCGCGCCCTGGAAGCGGGGCATATACCGGCGAAAATCATCTTCCGGTATATCTTCCGGTTTTTTAAAATCTCCGGAAACAAAGCCCCTGCCCAACGGCGAATACGCCACGAAACCGATGCCCAGTTCATTCAGGGTATTGATGATCCCCAGCCGCTCTACTTCGCGTTCAAACAAGGAGTATTCACTTTGCAGGGCTGTCAGCGGATGTATGGCATGCGCTCTCCTGATTGTTTCCGCACCTACTTCCGACAGACCGATGTAGCGTACTTTACCTTCTTTCACCAGATCCGCCATCGCGCTTACTGTTTCCTCAACCGGAGTATTTGGATCGAGCCGGTGCAGGTAGTACAGGTCGATATAATCTGTGTTGAGGTTGCGTAGGGTTCGTTCAAGCGCTTTTTTTACATAGTCTTTGTTGCCTGCTATGGCATTGGTCATCTGGCCCTGGTCATCTATTTCAAAGCCAAATTTGGTGGCGATAATGTAGCGGTCTCTTCTTCCATCAATGGCTGCAGCAATCAGCCTTTCGTTTTTAAAAGGGCCATAAACATCGGCAGTGTCCAAAAAATTGCCGCCGAGTTCAAAAGACCGGTGTATGGTGGCGATGGCCTCTTTTTCGTCAGCCTTCCCATAGGTATCCATACTTCCCCAGGGGGTCATACCCATACATCCTAATCCTACCGCAGGCACGGTGAGTCCCTGGCTTCCCAGTTTAACTTGTTGTATCATTGTGTGTATTGTTT
>DATJDO010000436.1:0-6421 GCA_035497375.1 Chitinophagaceae bacterium
CTCCTTATCCCTTTTACCATGTACGACTGCAGGCCAAGGACTTCTGTGAAAATGCTCAGGATCAGGCTGGTCTCCCCATACTTTACCGAGCGGAGTACAATCCCTTTAGTGTTGTGGAGCATGGATTACTTAATAAACACCATTTTACCGGCGAAGGTTTCTGTACCGGTATTGTTGGTCGCAAACACCAGGAATACTCCGGATTGTGGCCTGCGGCCTGTATAGTCGGTGCCGTTCCAGATAGCCTGGCCGCCATTGGCCTTAGTGCGGTAAATCAGCTGACCGGAGATGTCTGTAATCCGGACATCGGCATTGTCTACCAGGCCTTTGATCGCAATGGGCCCATAATAATCACGTTTCACAGGATTGGGGAAGATCACGACATCTTTGTTGCTTGTACCACCGTCGGTTGCAGTGCCCCTGTAGCTGACAAGGCCCTTGTCTGTACCGAAATAAACATCGCCGGTGACAGGATCTACCTTTATGGTCTGTATATTATTGGAAGGTAGAGGGCTGTTGTCAATGGTAAAACGGCTGATGACTTTATTGGCGTCTTCAGAGATCAGCCATACCCCGTTACCCGTACCCACCCATTTCCGGTTGGCACCGTCTATCGCTATTGTTTTTACGTTTTCTCCGGCAAAAAGCTGGCCCGCAAATTGGTCGTATTGAACCACCCTGAGTTCGGTCTCGCAAGTGCCTTCTGTGATCCGGTCGGGACAATTGATGATGCCGATACCATTGGCCGTACCGATCCAGATCGTTCCTTTTTTATCATTGACAATACACTGAATAAAGTTATCCGGAAGGTTGCCGGCACCCTTTCCGATCAGGAGCCTTGTATACGTGTCGTCGCTTGTGTTTTCAAAGGTGCCGTTTGTATTATAAACCAGTACGCCACCACCTGCTGCCGAAAAAAACCATTGCTGGTTATAGTCGTCAATAATCAGGCCTGCTGCCACGTTGTCGAAATTGGGCCTGAGATAAGGTGGTAGGGAAAATTTGTACCAATTGCCATCGCTTGCCGAACGGGCCATCAATTCATGTGGTGCATTCGACTGCGTGACCCACAGGTTATTGTCCTGGTCAAAGGCTACGCCACTCAGCCGGTAAGTGCTGGGGTCGAGATTGTGTACTTCAAACACATCTTCACGGTAGTTGCCCCCTGTGCCGTCCTCTTTCAGGTAAAAGAGTCCGTCAGTTTGAGACGCGATATACAGGGTTTTATCCCTGGGGTCTTTAGCAAGGCGTATAGCATCCTTCAGGTTACGGAAAGGTGCAAAACTATTGGTGTTATAAGATTTCCATTGCTGGTTGTCCAGGATAGATATGCCGGCATAATTGATCGCTATGTTCCACTTGTCATCATAAGATCCGTGGGCTACATAAATCTTTCCGTCCTGGGGCAGAATATCGTAAGCTCCCACATCATACGGACCGTTAGGGGTCACCGTTTTGGGCAGAGAGCGCAGTCCCCAGGTCATATCGGCTACCCAGATATGGTTATCAGAGGTCTGCACCGCCTGCATTGGGTTTGCCGTCTCAAATGAGTCAACCGCCTGGTTCAGCTCATTGAGCGAATAGATTTCACCGAAATTACTTTTGGTATGGACCACGGATACGCACAGGCCGTTTGCCAGTGGGTCTATATGCCTGATGCTGCTGCTGTCGGGGCTGAACACAAAAGCAGCTGTGTCATTGTTCATGACAAAAACTGAATCCAGGGTAGCAATATAAATCTTACCTGCGGCCCGCGTGGCATGGATGTATTTGCGCGAACTGTCCAGCAATTTCCAGGTAGCGGAGGCCTGTATGTTTGGGTTGGTTTTCAAAGTACGGTAGAGCCCGTTTGCAGTAACAGCGAAGAAATAATCTTTATCTGCAGCCATACCCCTCACGGCAAATTCGGTTTTGTCTTTTGTAAAGGAATAGGTTTCCTTGATCTCTTTTTTATTCAGGTTGATGACCAGTATCCCAATCCCTGTGCTCAGGTAAGCCAGCTCATTTTCGATGAGGATATGATAAATGGTTTTATCGCCGGAGGCTGAGCGCAATTTCAGATAGGGGATATTGTAAAAGGTCTCGTTTTTGAACAGGTCTATGTTGCTGTTGCTGTAGGCGAGTACAGCAGTTTCGCTCAGCGCGTCGTAGCCAATAAAACTCATGCCTACATCAGCCATCCCGTTCACTTTTGAATAGGTACTGATTTCATCCTTCAGGTTGTCGTAGGTAAAGAATGCGGATTTGCTGGCGGCATAGAGTTTGTTGCCATCTGTTGCGACACTGATGATCCTGTTGTAGGGCAGATGTGAGCGCCAGGCTCCGATTGCTTGTCCCTGGGCCTGAGCCGTGGTATTGTATAATATGCTGAAAATCAATGCCGGTATCAATAAACAGTAGCGCATGAGCAGTGTGTTAAATAGGGTATGCAGGTTCTGGTTTGTAAACGTTGTTAGTTCCTTTCTTATTGTTCGCGCAGGAGGTATTCTACAGTGGCGGGAAGAAAACTATGTTCAAGGCCGCGTACCTTACGACTGATGCTGTCAGCAGAGTCTCCCGGGTCTATAGTACAACGGGCCTGCACGATTGTGGCCCCCTCGTCATATTGCTCATTAACATAGTGTATCGTGATACCGCTTTCTTTTTCGCCTGCCGCCAGCACCGCTTCATGAACAAACCGGCCATACATACCTTGCCCGCCATATTTAGGCAGCAGGGCAGGGTGGATGTTGATGATCTTGCCGCTGTAGGTATGGATCAGCTCAGGGTTTATTTTCCATAAAAAACCCGCCAGAACAATCAGGTCGGGCCGGTAGCCGTTCAATTGCTCCAGGAACAGCCTTTCCCCGAATGTACTCCTGTCTACGAGGAGGAAGGGGATGTTGTGCGCCTCCGCAATAGCCAATACCCCTGCCTGTGCATTGTTGCATACCAGCAGGACCACCCTGGCTACAGTGCTATGCTCAAAATGCCTGATCACAGCACGGGCATTGCTGCCTGCACCGGAGGCAAATAATATAACAGACTTGTGTGTGGTTGCCATCCTGGATAATAAAATAAGGGCCAAAATTACCGATTCCTTGCGGTTTCTGCTCCGGGACCGCCCATCAAATTTTAGGTCTTTATTCTGTTTTGGTGCTTACACCTCATTGTTATATCTTGTAGTTTTGTGCATTCAACCGGGTTTTATTTACCCTTTACTTGAATTTGTAATTGCTCAATGACAGAATTTCGCCCGCAGCGGTTCCAGGTATTACCCACCGTAGTTAAAAACCTTATCATCATCAACGCCATCATGCTCTTGCTGGACTCTGTGATGGAGAAGTATGGCATTAACCTTGCAGACTATCTTGGCCTGCATTACTGGACTTCAAGTTATTTCAAACCATGGCAGATTGTGACGCACATGTTTATGCATGGAAATATCGGCCATTTGTTTTTTAATATGTTCGCGCTATGGATGTTTGGCAACGTGATTGAAAATATCTGGGGGCCTAAGCGTTTCCTGATCTTCTATTTCGTGTGTGGGATCGGTGCTGCCTTATGTCACCTTACAGTTTTAGGTTTTGAATTCGGCGCTATAGAAAAAGCCTTTACCCTTTACCAACAATCGCCTACGGTAGACCATTTCGAACGCTTCATTGTACAGCACATTAGTAACCCGGGTCGCTACGGCTTTACAGATTTGCTGCATAAGTGGCAGGCCAGCCCCGGCGATACGATGCTCCGTAACCAATCTACTTTATTTATACAGCAATACCTGCATGGAGGATATGATATCAGTACCCACTCTTCCTTCTATGGTATTATGGATGAGGCTACAGTAGGGGCCTCCGGGGCGGTGTTCGGGGTCCTTTTTGCCTTTGGTTATTTGTTCCCCAATACCGAATTGTATATCTATTTCCTATTCCCGCTCAAAGCCAAATATTTTGTAGCACTATATGCGATTGTCGAATTGTTTTCCGGCATCCAGAATTCTGCCGGAGATAATGTGGCGCATTTCGCACACCTGGGGGGCATGCTGTTTGCTTTCCTGCTGCTGCGCTACTGGCAAAAAAATAATAAGAGTTCATTTTACTAAGTCATTATAAAAAGATATGTCTGCCCGATCATCACTGCAAAAATTTCATATACCGGCCTACGACAGAAATGCCGTCATCCAGCTGATCGCTTTTTCAGGTGTAGGCTTTGTAGCTGTCCACCTGGTATGGATCACGCTGATTGTCTATGCCGTACCTGAAAACCGTTCTGCCCAGCTTACCTTTGAATACGTAGGAATGGGTAACCTGGAGCTGATATCCCAACGCTGGTGGACTGTATTTACTTACGGCTGGTGTCATCGGGGATTCTGGGAATGGCTGAGCAATATGCTCTGGTTGTATTGCTTTGGTAATGTGGTACAGAACCTGGTAGGTTATAAACAGGTGATTCCTTTGTTTATCTACAGCATATTGGCAGGCGGTCTGGCTTTTGCCGGTGTGCAGCTGATTCCGTCCGCCCTGCTGCCAGACACTACCCTGGTGATGGGCGCACATGCCGGTATTATCGGGCTGATGGCTGCTGCGCTCACCTTATCGCCAAAATACAGGGTATTCCTGAGTGATTATTTCAGCATACCCCTGGCCCTGCTGGCTGTCATCTTCGTGTTGCTGATGCTGCTGAATATGGAGCTGAACATTGCGAATCTATCATTGCTGGCAGCATCAGGTCTTACAGGCTTTGTCTATATACGCCTGTTGCAAAGTGGTTACCAGCCTGGAGCCTGGGCCTATAAGCTCTTCAAGAAAATGGATAAAACATTCGATCCCCGTCAACCCTACAAACCGATGAAGCACAAATCGACGCGGGAACAAACCGTAGACCGTATCCTGGATAAGATTAACGAAAAAGGATATAACTCGCTCACGAAGACCGAAAAAGAAGCCTTGCGCGAAGCCGGAAGGTAAAAGATACATCCTTTTTCTGCCGAAATGAACCTCAGGCCCTGCCGAAAAGCATTCCTTTTGTCGCACTTTTTGACTTAATGTCACTATTTTCATTCCGGCGCATAAATTGTATTAATTGTTTGAAACAATCAATTTACATCATTCCTAAAAAGAAATCATAATGAACAACAACGAATTCAGAAAATACGCCATTAAGCACCATGGCATCAGCAGTCTTACCGTAGATAGCTATACTGCAGCAGTAAACAGGAAGCTGCCCAGCAACCTTACTCCTTACATCATAGAAGAGCGCCCGATGAACGTAGCCTCTATGGACGTGTTTTCCCGCCTGATGATGGACCGTATCATCTTCCTGGGAGAAGGCATCAATGATTATGTGGCCAACATTGTTACGGCCCAGATGCTGTTCCTCGAAAGCACAGACCGTACCCGCGATATCCAGATGTACCTGAACAGCCCCGGCGGCAGTGTGTATGCAGGCCTGGGTATTTATGATACGATGCAGATCATTAATCCCGATGTGTCTACGATCTGTACCGGTATTGCAGCCTCTATGGCAGCCGTACTGATGTGTGCCGGTACCAAAGGCAAGCGTACCGCGCTGAAGCACAGCCGCATCATCATCTACCAACCTCTGGGCGGCGCCGAAGGCCAGGCCAGTGATATCGAGATCACGGCGCGCGAGATCGGCAAACTGAAAAAAGAATTGTACGAGATCATCGCAGAGCATAGCGGACAAAAACTCTCTAAAGTAGAAAAAGACAGTGACCGCGACTACTGGATGACGGCCAAAGAAGCGCAGGAGTACGGTATGGTTGATGAAGTGCTGGAGCGCAATCCCCGCAAAAAAGTCGACGGTGCTGCGAAGTAAGCATCTATTGAAATACTGAAGGACGGCTGCTGTAGGGCAGCCGTTTTTTTGTCCCGGACCTAAAGGTTCATAAGCTTATAGGCATCATGCCGCTTTGCGTCTGCCTGTTTAACGGTAGCCAGTGTAAGGGCAGCCGTTGATTTTTACGCCCTGCTAAGCAGATCCGATAAGCGGTCAAAAAATTTCTTTTTGTCCATACCTAAAAGTAAGTAAATCATATAGATGATTCTATTTTTTATATTGTAGCAATTTGCGTGATTTGTTAGTTGTAAGTGACGGTTCTATATATGTCGATTTTGGTATCGTTGTTTTATTATTTCTGTTTTTGATATAGATAAACTGCTTTTAATCATAATTTTACATTGAAACTGTTTGTTTTGTCTATCAGCAGGTTCTATATTTGTTTCGTTATATAACTTGAAACGGAGCAACCGAAAACCGGCAGAAAAGAGTAGGTAAAATCACTAACAATAAAAATTTAAAAAAATGAGCGCAATTCTGAATCTGCTTCGCACTCTGTTGGGTCTGCTGGGTCTTTAGTATCCACACCAACGCAACACAACACAAAAAGAGCCATCTTCATTGAAGATGGCTCTTTGCCGTT
>DATJDO010000437.1:0-2812 GCA_035497375.1 Chitinophagaceae bacterium
TCAGTATCAACAGGACTTTCAGCAATATGCTGCCTATGGCGATGTTGAACTATAAATTTACGAAGACTGAAAATCTCAGGGTATTCTACCGCACCAGCACCAATGCACCAGACATTTCCCAGTTACAGAACCTGGTCGACAACAGCAATCCCCTGCAGTTGCGCGTTGGTAATCCCGCATTGGTCCAGGATTACTCACACTCTGTCAATCTACGTTATGGCCGTACAAACGGAACCAAAGGCAACGGCCTGTTCCTGTTTGCAAATGCGACCATGACCAATAACTACATCGGTAGCAGCACCACAGTAAGAGATGATGGCGTACAGGTGACCATGCCCGTAAATCTGAATGGCCTTGTCCGCTCCAGCGCCTTCGCTACCTACAGCCTGCCACTGAAAAAGCTGAAAAGCAACCTGAACCTGAGTACCGGTGTAAACTATTCACAGTTACCCTCCCTGATCAACAATATTCAAAACAAGACAAAAAACTCGGCATTGAACGGCGGTTTTGTGCTCAGCAGTAATATCAGCGAAAATGTAGACTTTACCCTGGCCTATAACGGTGCCTATAATATTGCGAGCAGCAGCGCACAGGCCCAGTCCAATTTCAACTATTACTCGCAAACGACATCTTTACGTTTTAACTGGATTTTTCTGAAAGGCTTTGTTTTCAATACCAACCTCAACCATTCACTGTACAGCGGCCTGGGTGAAGGATATGATCGAAGCTTCCTGCTCTGGAATGCCTCACTGGGGTATAAATTCCTGAAAGACAAATCCCTGCAGGCAGATATTTATGCCTTCGACATACTGAATCAGAACAACAGCATCAGCAGAACCATCAATGATTATTACATTGAAGATTCACGGACTACGGTATTACAGCGCTTTGTGATGCTGCGCCTGACCTATACTTTGCGTGCATTCAAGTCAGGTTCTAAAATGCCCGATGCCGATTCTCATGATGCCGATCCGGGCAGAAGGGGCTTCCCAGGCGGCGCCCCGCCCCCTGGCGGACCAGGCGGTCCCGGTTTCGGAGGCCCGGGATTTTAAACAGGTATAAAAAAAGTGACCCTGAAAAGGGTCACTTTGAATTTTACTTCACTTCATCATCAAAAAAACAATCTTCTTTCTTTATTCCTGTAACACAAAGGTGCTCTAATTTACGACCACTGCTGTTACATTAAATGGAGTTCCTTCTTACATAATTACCACAACAGTGCTCTTTTTAAAAAATCATGGAATAAAAAATATTCCTGTCTGCTTCTCATCTGCCAGTAATACAAAATCAGTACTTTTGACCCATGCCATTATTGAAATTCAGAGTATACTGGGAAGAAGACGACCTGATCTACAGGGATATTGAAATCGTGTCCTCCCAGACCTTTTTTGATCTGCACACGGCCATCATCAAAGCCTATGACTTCGATGGCAAGCACACCGCACTTTTCTTTGAAAGCAACGATAAATGGGAGCGCTTCAGAGTCTTTTCATCGGAAGTTACAGCCAATAAAAAAGATGCGCCTGCATTATCCATGAGCAAAACTCCTGTTTCTGCTTTGGTGGCGGTACCCGATCAGAAATTTATTTACGAGTACGATCCGGTAAAAAAATGGACTTTTCTTGTAGAACTGATTGGTATCAGCAACGACATCAATGAGCGCAAAACCTACCCTCTGTGTTCCCGTAAGGAGGGTATGGCACCCAGCCAGTATAAGATAGGTGGCGGTACAGGCCTGCTGATGGAAGTAGAAGAAAAATATGATCTTGGTGCAGATGAAATGGCCGAAGGCTTCGGCAGTGAAGGAAATGATGAGGGAGGCAGTGATGAGGCCGAAGAAAGCTACGATAGTTCTTCAGAAGAACAATATTAGGCAGCTGCAACTGTCATTGCGGCGTCACAGATATGCAAACTTCAAAAATCAGGCCTGTATTTTAAAATTTACAGGCCCTTTTTCGTAATTTCGCCCGCAAATTAACCCGCGTTTTTTCAAAAAAAATCAATCTATAATGAAGATTTTAGTTTGTATCAGTCCGGTACCGGATACGACCACCAAAATTGCATTCAGCGATAATAATACACAATTCAATACCCAGGGTGTTACCATGGTCATTAACCCTTATGACGAATGGTATGCACTGGTGCGTGCACTGGAATTGAAGGAATCAGGTGCAGCGACTTCAGTAAATATGGTTACTGTTGGCAAAGCTGATGCTGAATCCGTGATCCGCAAGGCCCTGGCCCTGGGTGGAGACGAAGCCATCCGCATTGACACCGACAGCAACGACCCTTATGTAGTAGCAGCACAGATCGCTGCTTATGCAAAATCTGAAGGGTACGACCTGATACTCTGCGGTAAAGAAACGATCGATTACAACAATGGCGCCGTAGGAGCCATGCTGGCCGATCAGCTGGACATGAACTATATCGGTTTCGCTACGAAACTGGATATTGCTTCCGGCACTGCTACCGTATCCCGTGAAATCGAAGGCGGAGAAGAAGTAGTATCCTGCCCTGCCCCGCTGGTGGTGAGCTGCCAAAAAGGTATGGCTGAAGCCCGTATCCCGAACATGCGTGGTATCATGGCCGCAAGGACCAAACCACTGAAAGTAGTGGCCCCTGCAGACATTCAGCCTTTAAGCAAAATCGTGTCTTATGAGCTGCCCCCTGCTAAAACAGGCGTAAAAATGTTCACCATAGACCAGATGGACGAACTGGTAGCAGCACTGCACAATGAGGCGAAAGTAATTTAGTAAACGTATAACTAACAGTGAATAATTAATAATACTTTTAGGATTATTAATTATTGTTA
>DATJDO010000438.1:0-8945 GCA_035497375.1 Chitinophagaceae bacterium
GGCACATTACCGGCACAGCATCCAAGATCGTCGCCGACAGACAGTACATTGTCTGAGGTAGTACGCAACACTTCAACAGTATCTTTACCCATCGAATAAAGCGTGATTCCACCTCCTGTAGCGGTATTATCTGTGTACAAATTAGTACCTATGATCGCAAATCCGGCACCGGATTCCACACTGATACCAGAGGGATTGTAAATAACCCAGCTATGTAACAAAGTACCTTCAGCATTATATTTTCTCAGGAAAGGTGTTGTACTCCTGAGGTTTAAGATATACCAGTTTCCTTCGCAATCTGTCACCAGATCGTAGGGTGCTCCGCCAACAAAATCTGACACGGTTGTAATCAGTACTTCAGGCTGTGTTCCATCGTACCGGTATACCTTCCCGTTTACCCCGTCAAGATTAAAGATATACTTGCCACCTGCTGCAATATTTACGGCATAGGGCGAACCCGTCTTATGCCGGGTATTCAGCCAGTCTTTACTGACAGGATCGTAATAAATATAATTACCGGAACTAAGCTCCACTGAATAAAAAGTAAGCACCGAAGGGTCAGAACCTAACACATGAGAAACGGTGAGCCCAAAGCTTTCAGGGATGCTAATGGTATTTTTAACAGGATTTGTGGCTGATACAGGAAGTGTTGGATTATAATTATAAACACCTTCATCATTCAGTTTTTTCAGATAGATATGCTCACAGTCCGGGAGTTGGGCATGAGCTGTCAGACTGCACAGTAGCAGCAGTAATACGATCTTTGGCGTTAAACATTGCGGCATGGGTTTAGGTGGCAGGGGCAGTTTACAGGTCCATATCCTTTGTTAGAAAGTACAGAAGCTAATTACCTTCAAATTAACGCCAATTCATCTGAAAACTTATTTTGCAACTGCTTATGCGGCAAAAAAAGAGGCCGCAACTGCTTGCGGCCTTTAGTCAATCAGGGATTTTTCTTATCCTCTCAGCACATTCCGGCTGATAACGATCTTTTGCACTTCAGAAGTTCCTTCATAAATCTGGGTGATCTTCGCATCGCGCATCAGGCGCTCTACGTGGAATTCTTTTACATAGCCGTAGCCTCCATGGATCTGTACCGCTTCGTTGGTCACCCATTGGGCAATCTCTGATGCATACAGTTTAGCCATTGCAGCGGCTTGTTCATAATCCTGGTGGGTGTCTTTCAGCCAGGCTGCTTTCAGGCACAGCATACGTGCTCCTTCAATAGCTGTAGCCATATCCGCCAGTTTGAAGGCAATGGCCTGGTGGTGCTGAATTTCTTTACCAAACGCTTTGCGCTCTTTGGAATATTTCAGGGCGAGTTCATAAGCACCGCTGGCAATACCCAGGGCCTGGGAGGCAATACCGATACGGCCGCCGGCCAGAGTTTTCATCGCAAATTTGAATCCGAAACCATCTTCACCGATACGGTCTGCTTTAGGCACTTTTACATCCTGGAACATGATGCTGTGCGTATCGCTGCCACGGATACCCATTTTATTTTCTTTTGCTCCTACAGTTACGCCCGGGGTATCTTTAGGTATGATCAGTGCATTAATGCCACGGTGTCCTTTTTCAATATCCGTTTGTGCAATCACCAGGTAGTAGGTAGCGGAACTACCATTGGTAATCCAGTTTTTAGTACCGTTTACCAGGTAGTAATCACCTTTATCTTCAGCAGTAGTACGCTGTGATGTGGCATCCGATCCGGCCTCGGGTTCGCTGAGCAGGAAGGCGCCCAGAGCTTTACCTGAGGCGATCTCTGTAAGGTATTTTTGTTTTTGTTCTTCATTACCGAATGTTTCCAGTCCCCAGCATACCAGGGAGTTGTTCACACTCATACAAACGGAAGTAGAAGCATCAATTTTAGAAATTTCTTCCATAGCCAGCACATAGGATACGGCATCCATACCCGATCCGCCATATTTAGGATCTACCATCATACCGAGAAAACCCAGTTCGCCTAATTTCTTGATCTGCTCAACAGGAAATTTCTGCTGTTCATCGCGCTCAATAACACCCGGCAAAAGCTCGGTTTTTGCAAATTCGCGTGCAGCAGATTGTACAGCCAGTTGTTCTTCGGTCAATTGAAAATTCATAACAATAAAAATATGTTTAAGATATGGCGGCGAAAATACGCTTTAAAAATAAAATCCCGAATAAATTTTATGGTTTCGATAACAGGCTTTATTCTTTCAAATAACTGATCCAACCTGCAGGCTCTATTGCATCCTCCACACTATAGGGGCCGATTTTGGTGCGGCGCAGGGCCTGCAGGTATCCGCCGCAGCCCAGGGCCTGCCCATAGTCCTGTGCCAGGGAACGAATATACGTACCTGTACTGCAGGTGACACGGAAATGCACTTCGGGTAGTTCAATCTTTGTCAGTTCGAATGTGCTGATCGTTACCGGCCTTGCAGCCAGATTGACTTCCTTACCGGCACGTGCCAGTTCATAGGCGCGCATACCATCCTTTTTGATCGCAGAGTGTGCGGGCGGCATTTGCAGGATATCGCCTGTAAACTTTTTTGCAGCCTCCAGTAAGTCTATTTCACTCAGGTGTTCGTAAGGCTTATGATCACCGGGCTCGCTTTCCAGGTCGTAGGTAGGTGTTGTAGCCCCAAGGTGGATAATACCGGTATATTCCTTCTGCAACATCTGGTACTCTGTTATCTTTTTGGTATAGGCACCGGTGCAACAGATCAGCAGGCCGGTAGCCAGGGGATCCAGCGTACCGGCATGGCCGATTTTGGCCTGTACAGGCTTGCGCAACTTGTGCACCACATCGAATGAGGTCCAGCGGTAGGGTTTGTCTACCAGGATTACCGCTCCGTCTTTCAGCTCTTTCAGGCCGGGTTTTTCCATTTCTTTTATTTTTTTTACGATAATCAGATCACTTTTCCGCGCCAGCGTCCGCTGCGAAGATAGGCGACGGACAGCAGCAACAGGCAAAGCCAGTACACACATTCCGAAAGCCAGGCCACGTAGAGGGGTTCACGCATTTGCCGGATCAGCAAGTAACAATAAATAATATAAACAGCCACACAGGTGATCTCTATAAACAAGTTAACCCGGGTATTACCGGTACCGACCACACCATTAAATACAACGGTGGCGACAGACATCACCAAAGTACCCAGCACTACAGCACGCAGGGCCGGTATGGAAAACAGGATTAGTGATGCGTCATCTGTATACAAACCCAGAAAACAGGCTGGACAGGCCAGTATAAGACAGCCAATGACGGCCGTGGTGATAAAGCTCAGGCCCGCGATCTTACGGATCAGCCGCCCGACCTCCTGTTGCAGGCCCTGACCTATGGTCCTGCTCACCATAGTATTGCAGGAAGAAGCATAAGCCCAGGTACAGACCCCCACTATACCCAGCACACTCCGGAGCATTTGCGATGCCGCCAGCTCACGGGTACCCAGGTATTCCACGTAAAAGAAAAACAATAGCCAGCCGCCGATACTGAAGAAGTACTGCAGGATCAGGGGAGAGGAAATCCTTAAAGTACGCCAAGCCAGTCCGCTGTCAAATTGCAGCAGGTTTTTCACATCGTATTTCCAGTGCATTTTTTTGGTGTAAAAGACGCCCCACATCAATACGGCAGCAGTTAGCTCCGAAAAAACAGAAGCAATGGCCGCACCCTGCATGCCCATCGGTGGGAAACCCCAATGCCCGAAGATCAGGCAATAATCCAGCAGGATATTGACCACTGTGGCCAGCAAAGATCCCCAGATGATGAATTTAGACCGGCCGCTTGCAATAAAAAAGGCATTGGCCAACTGTGTAAAGGCAAGGAAAGGTAAACCCCATATCCGGGCATACATAAAGTCAACCGACTGTACAATATGGCTTTCATCATGCAGGTTTGCTGCAAAAACAAAAGGGGCCAGCCATAGGGACAGGGCTGTCAGGGCTATTGAAAAAAACAGCGACAATACCATGCCATTAGCCAATACCTGCCCCAGCGCCTTCCGTTTCCCTTCGCCAATGCGCCTGGCCATCAACACCTGTAAACCGCTGCTGAGACCATAGCAGATCATAGCCAGCAACAGGTAAAACACACCACTGACTCCGTTGATGGCCAGTTCATTTTCCCCCAACCGGCCAACAAAAGCAGTATTGGTCAGAAAGTTAAGTTGCGGAATCAGCAGGGCCAGCGCAATCGGCGCTGCCAGTTTAAAAATATCTCGGTTATGAACAATAATCTTCAAGGGTTATCGCTTGCTTAAATGGTAATGTAAAGATTGCAGCTTAGGTTTTCTGTTGTTATCTTTGCATTGTAGTAGAGGGTGAAAAAAACAGGTCAACACAAGCGTACCTTTTGCTTTTGAGGGTGCAAATTTATTTTAATTATTCCGAAGTATGTCTTCAGAGCTTAGCAACCATATTTTACGCAGGCAATATACCGCACACAAAGGCGAAGATCTGCTCAGCCAGGTGCACAGGGTGATTTGTATCGTAACACCAAACAGCTTTATTTCTGCAGGTTTTCATCCTTCAGGTGAGGTGTTGGCCGTGAACTCCAGTCAATTGGAGCCGGCGAGGTGGGACCCGGCCTTTATCGAACATGAATTGCTGAATGATCCTTTGCTGGCAGCACCGGAACTGATCAAGGGTGTCTTTGTAGCCGCCACTAAGAATATGATCATCCCTGATGAATTGTATGTGGATGACGCACGGGCCGGGGAATGGCTGAAGCATACTTTTCATTGCGAGCATGACGAAAAAATAAATGTACAACCACTGGACAAAAGCGAGGCGCACACCTGCTACTCTTTTCCTTCCAGCATTCAGGATATATTCGCGAAATATACTAACGGGCTCACGATACTGCCCCTGAATATGATTCATTTCAAAAACAGTATCGCGGTAAACAACCTGTTGCAGTGCACACTGACTGACTGTTATGCAATCGGCACCCTGCACCACCATCAAAACCTGCATTGGCACCAGACTTTCGACTATCACAATGCCGAAGACGTGGCGTACAAACTGTCAGCCGCCTGCCAGTATTTTGGTGTAGACCTGCAAAGCTACCCGATCAATATCAGCTCCACCAGCATCGAACAGCATCCGGTACTCAAAAAACTACAACTGTATATTCCTGCCCTTCAAACTAAAAAAACGGGCATATCCGATATTATTTCACCAGAGTGGTCTTCGGCTATTCATTTGTTCCAACAACTGTATTCATGCGCATAATCGGCGGCGAACACGGCGGCCGCAAAATAGCACCGCCCAGTAAAATGCCCTACACCAGGCCAACTACAGACATTGCAAAAGAAGGCTTGTTCAATATTCTCCAGAATATGCTGGACTTCGAATCGCTGAAAACACTTGACCTGTTTGGCGGAACAGGTGCCATCAGTTATGAACTCGCTTCACGCGGGGCAACGGAACTGACCATTATTGAAAAGGACGAACAAATGTTTTCCTTTATTAAGAAAACAATTGAGCAATTGAAACTGGACCAGATACGACCGGTCAAAATGGATGTATTCAAATACATGCTGCAATGTAAAGAACAACACGATTTCATTTTTGCAGGTCCTCCCTACGCACTGACTACCATTGACGATCTGCCCAAGTATGTCTTTGAGCAAAGGTTATTAAAACCAGGCGGACTGTTTGTACTGGAACACACACCACGTAACGATTACCAGGCTCACCCGCATTTTCACCGCATCAAGAACTACGGCACGACCGAGTTCTCCTTTTTCCTTCAACCCTAAAAAAGCATACGCCATGCCCGAACGCATTTGCCTGTTCCCCGGATCCTTCGACCCGATCACCCTGGGTCATGTTGATATTATCAATAGGGCAGCGGACTTGTTTGACCAGCTGATCATTGGTATCGGCAGCAATTCGTCGAAGCAGGCTATGTTCTCCCTGGAGCAAAGAAAAGACTGGATTGCGGAGGTATTTCAAAATGAGCCGAAGATCAGTGTACAATCCTATGAAGGACTTACTGTAGATTTTTGCCGGAAGCTGAATGCCCGTTTTATCCTCAGGGGCATACGCTATGTCAGCGATTTCGAATATGAGCGTGCAATTGCGGACATGAACCATAGCCTGGCACCGGAACTGGAAACGATCTTCCTGACGTCTTCGGCACAACATGCATCCATATCGTCCACGCTGGTCCGCGATGTGATCCGCAACCATGGGGACGCCAGGCAATTTCTGCCTGCTGCAGTACGGTATTAATTTTCAGACAACCCCTCAGTCCTTCGGACAGCTCCCCTAAAAGGGGAGCAGACGTTCCGGAATATTATGCTTTCCCAATAACAGATTGTTTATTCATTGTGTATAAGAGACATCTCTTCCCCTTTTAAAGGGAAGTACCCAAATGGGGATGGGGTTGCGCCTGTTCTTTACAGATCATTCTATTACTCAACGGCAGATTACTATCAGCGGTATCTCTTCCCCTTGTAAGGGGAAGTACCCGGAGGGGGATGGGGTTAAGAATAAACACCCAAAAAGGATAGGATCAATCACTAAAGTGCTGACGAATTGTCTCCAGCACATTTTCCAACTGCATCAATACCATGTTATTTTCAAAACGCAAAACGGCAATTCCCTGCGCTTCTAAAAATGCATCTCTTTCTCCATCAATCATTACCCCTGCGGGTGTGAAATGGTGTTTTCCGTCCAGTTCTACTGCAAGCTTTTGCTTGGGGCAATAGAAATCCAGGATAAAGTTCCCCACACTGAATTGTCTCCGGAAACGCTTACCGTCTAATTGCTTTTTTTGCAGGCAAAACCAAAGGCGGGCTTCTGAAGGCGTTAAGCTCTTACGCAGTATTCTGCGTAAGGACAGTAAATGTTTTTGGTTGTTGATACTATTGTGCCTTTTCATCGTCCTGTACTTTTAACTCCTCAGTCCTTCGGACAGCTCCCCTTAAAAGGACGCAGACGCTCCGGAATATTATTTCCCATACAGCCACTGCATTGCATTTTCATGCAGTAAACGGTGCTTTTGTTCGGCAGAATAATCCATTGATTCAATCAGCAGACCAGGACGATGTTCTCCCAGCGGGAAAGGATAATCACTGCCCATACAGACCTTCGTTTCACCGATGACATCGATAACATAATTCAGCGCCTTGTCATCGTGTACCAGGGCATCAATCCAGAATTTACCCAAGTACTCACGGGGATTTACCTTATTGTCAATCGCACAGAGATCAGGACGCACATTGAAGCCATGTTCAATACGACCTATAGTAAACGGGAAACTGCCCCCACCATGCGCAAAGGCCACGCGTAGTTTGGGGAAACGCTCAAATACGCCCCCAAAGATCATGGAAGCGATGGCACGGGCCGTTTCGGCCGGCATACCCACCAGCCAGGGCAACCAGTATTTGGTCATATCATTTTCACCCATCATTTCCCAGGGATGGACAAAGATGCTGCAGCCCAGTTCTTCTGCAGCCTGCCAGAACGGATCGAAATACGGATCGCTCAGGTTTTTACCATTGATATTGGAACCAATTTCCAACCCGGGCATCTTCAACTCCGTCACGCAACGCTCCATCTCTTTTATTGACAAATCAATATCCTGTAGTGGTACCGTGCCGATGCCAATAAAGCGGTCGGGATGATACGCACAGGATTGTGCAATATGATCATTGAAAAAGCGTGCGGTTTCATGGCCGTGCTCCGGTTGGGCCCAGTAATTGAACAGTACCGGTATGGTAGACAAAACCTGTATACCTACTTCCGTCATATCCATCTCCTTCATACGCACGGCCGGATCCCAGCAGTTTTGCTCCACTTCACGAAACACCTTATCGCCTTTGATCATGCGGGCACAGCCGGGACAATGATGCTCCAGATGAATAAATTCGCCATAGCCGAACTTCTGAAAATAATTCGGGATATGCTCGGGCATAATGTGCGTGTGGATATCGATTTTGGGGAAAGACATAAGCTATGGAATTATGGGGGCAAAGGTGCGGATTTTTTAAAGAACATACGAATCCGCTACGATTTACGTTTTGCCTTCATAACTTTCAAACATGAGTATCGTATGGAAGGCCCTGGCATGGGGCCTGCTTCCTTTTTCTTTACCCCTGACTGCCCGGGCCCAATATAAAGCCATGCCCGGCATCAGTATGGAGGCCGGGGCCAAAATGTACCCCATAAAATATTACAACCAACTAGCCACCTTCCAGCCTTCGCTTTCGCTCAGGCTCGAAAACCAAAATCCGCATGCATTGGGCCTCTGGATCCGGCTGGGTATCCTTTGGGACCCGTCTTTGTACAAACTGCAAAGCGAAAGCACATGGGCGAGCAAGTTTTATGTATCCTTTATGCATCGCTCGCTTAGCTTCGAAAGCCTGATCATGTTTCCTTTGCGCAACGAACGCCTCCGTTTCCTGACCGGTATTGGCATGGACTACAAAATGTCTGTCACTACCGCCTATAGAGTAGTGAGCAGTACTGGTATTGCAACTTATCAGCCCGGCGGCCAGATAGACAGCATGCAGCATCTGGCCAATGCGTACCGAAGACCGCTGATCCCCTCTGCCAGCATCGGGTTGCAGTATGAAGTAAACTGGGTAAGAAAGGTACGCCTGTACTGCCTGCTCCGTCAAAACCTGCTCGATGCCTTCGAAGAAGATATCCCGGCCTATAGCATGACTACCGGCAGAAGCGACCAAAGCCCTACCAATTACCGGCCGCTGTATCTCCGGCTGGGCATTAGCTGCGATTTTGGTAAAGACAAAACAGCATACTAAAACAAGCTGCTTTCCGTTTTTATCCTTATTCTTCCGATTTACGTTGAGAAAAACAATTGTATTACTGGCCTGCACGGTATGCTTTATTACATCCGGTGCACAAAACAAGGCCTCTGTAGGTGCCTCTTTTGCCACAGGCATGAAGCTGGCTCCCGGCGACAACCTGAACTGGTTCCCCGTTTTTGAATTGGG
>DATJDO010000439.1:0-2499 GCA_035497375.1 Chitinophagaceae bacterium
CTCATCCGGAGAAATATGGGCAGTTGCCTGGTTTACAGTAAGTTATTCGGTTTGGGGAATACAATAGACGGCTTATGCTGTTTGGCCAGCTCAAAATCCATTTGTGCATAAGACATAATGATGAGCGTATCTCCGACGGACACCCTGCGGGCTGCCGGTCCATTCAGGCAGATCATGCCGCTGCCGCGCGTGCCTTTGATAACGTAGGTTTCTATGCGTTCGCCATTCTCCAGCACCACTACCTGTACTTTTTCATGTTCAATCAGGTTGGCGGCATCCATCAGGTTTTCATCTATGGTAATGCTGCCTACATAATGAAGGTTCGCTTCCGTCACTTTGGCGTGATGTATTTTCGATTTCAGTATTTCTATCTGCATTGCGGCGCAAAGGTAATCAGGCTAAAGGACATTTAAGCCTTTGGCATTTCGAGAATTAGTTAATTTTCCCATCTGTACAGGGAGGTCTTAGCGGAGTGTATAGGGCAGCAGCTCTTCTATAAAAGCGCGGTTATTGCTCAGACGGGGGACTTTATGCTGGCCGCCGAGTTTATTTTTCTCTTTCAGCCAGGCGGCGAAGCCTCCCTTGGGCATAATGTGTACGATGGGCATACGCAGAGCTATGTCTTTATAGCGCTTGGCCTCGTAGTCGGAATTTACGGTTTTCAGCGCTTCATCCATGGCCGCAGTAAAGGCCTGCAGATCGGCAGGCAGCGTATTAAATTCAATGATCCATTCGTGGGTGCCATTTTCCGTACCGGTCATAAACACCGGGGCGGCGCTGTAATCATTTACCGTGGCCCCTGTTTTTCTACAGGCTTCGGCAATAGCTACGTCGGCATTATCCACAATCACTTCTTCGCCAAAGGCATTGAGGAAGAAAGTTGTCCGGCCGCTGACTTTCAGCCGGTAGGGGTTAAGGGTAGTAAACTGTATCGTATCGCCGATAATGTAGCGCCACAAGCCGGCATTGGTGCTGATCACGATAGCGTAATTGACGCCTGTCTTTACTTCTTTCAGGGTCAATGCTTTCGGCTCGGGCTTAGCGAGCTCATCCATGGGTATAAATTCATAGAAAATACCATGATTGAGGAACAACAGCATGCCTTCCTCGTCCTCAGAATCCTGCGTAGCGAAGAAGCCTTCAGAGGCATTGTACGAATCAATATAATGCATATTATCCGAAGGGATAAACTGCCGGAACTGGTCTCTGTACGGCTTGAAGCTCACACCACCGTGCAGGTAGAGTTCCAGGTTGGGCCATACTTCCAGGATATTTTTAGCCCCGGTAATCTCGAGGATACGCTTAAACAACACCAGGGTCCATGTAGGTACGCCGGTGATGAAAGTCACATTTTCATGAATGGTCTTTTGGGCGATCATCTCGATCTTGGCTTCCCATTCATCCATCAGGGCTATGGAAAGGTCCGGTGTACGCAAAATCTGTCCTGCCCAGGGCATATTCTGCATCATGACAGCCGAAAGGTCACCATAGAAAGTATCTTCACTGAGCTGGTTCAGCTGGTGGCTGCCACCGATCACCAGACATTTGCCTGAGGTCAGCTGGGAATCAGGATGCTTGGACAGGTACAGTGCTACTGCGTCTTTCCCTCCTTTGTAATGATTATCGTCCAGGGCCTCGCGGGATACCGGAATAAATTTGCTTTTGTCTGATGTGGTGCCACTGCTCTTGGCAAACCAGGTAATTTCAGAAGGCCACAAAATACTTTGTTCTCCTTCCAGGATACGTTGAATATAGGGCTTCAGGGAATCGTAATTGTTCAGGGGCACTTTGGCCTGGAACTCTGCGATGCTGTTGATGGATTGAAACTCATATTTTTTGCCGTATTCCGTAAACTGCGCGCTGCCAATCAGATCATTAAAAACGCGCTTCTGAGTATCGATAGGGTTATGCATGAAATTATCGATCACACTTGTGCGCAGCTTCAAAAAACTCTTAATAGCAGGGCTAAGAATACTCATAGATCAGTTCAGATAGCAAATTTTTATCAGAAGGGCAAAAATAGCATTGTAGCTTGATTGTAAACAGTGTGTCAGAAATATTTTACTCTGTACCGCTATAATTTTTCCTTTTCAGCTCAAAATTCTGTCCCAGGTACACTTTCCTCACCTGTTCATCGGCTGCCAGCTCTTCCGCAACACCGGCTTTCAGGATGGAACCGGCAAACAGCAGGTAAGCCCTGTCGGTGATGGACAAGGTTTCCTGCACATTATGATCGGTGATCAGGATACCGATATTCTTAAACTTGAGCTTGGCGACAATAGACTGAATATCTTCTACGGCTATAGGATCTATGCCGGCAAAGGGCTCATCCAGTAGGATAAACTTCGGATCGACGGCCAGGGCACGGGCAATCTCCGTACGGCGGCGCTCTCCCCCGCTCAGCACGTCCCCGGGGCTTTTGCGCACATGCGTCAGGCGAAACTCTTCCAACAAAGCGTCACGCTTGTGCAATTGCTCGGCTTTTGTCAGTTTGGTCAG
>DATJDO010000440.1:0-5996 GCA_035497375.1 Chitinophagaceae bacterium
CAGAGCGTTTGTTTTTTGACTTAGGGTTTATTTACCGCAGGTACAGCTATGAAAACAATTATTTACCGGAACAAAAATCATTGAATATCTATAGTGGCCTGCGCCTGAACATCGCCCGCAGGGCCTATGATTTTATGTAACATGAAAACGGACTTTTCCCTTTGCAGGCTGATCTTGTATGTGCAGGATGTTACCCTGCTTTCTTCGTTCTATACCGGACATTTTGGCCTGAGCTGTATAGAATCCATACCCGGTGAATGGGCCGTATTGCAATCCGGGAGTTTTGAACTGGCGCTGCACCTGGCCGGCCCGGCGTATAGGGGAAGCGTTTCAGGAGCAGACAGCAATGCCAAGATCGTTTTTGAAACAGGCCAGGACCTCAACATGCTCCGGGAGCGATTGGTCTCCGACGGGGTGCTGATGGGAAATATCAAATCATACGAGGGCTTTACCTACAAACTGCTGGACGGTACAGACCCGGAAGGCAATGTATTCCAGCTCATGCAAAAAATACAATAACGTGCGCATCGGACTTTACTTCGGAAGTTTTAACCCTATACACAACGGGCACCTCATCATCGCCAATCATGTTGCAGAGCATTGCGACGTGGATAAAGTATGGTTTGTCGTTTCTCCCCACAACCCTTTGAAAGAATCGAAGTCGCTGCTGAACGAATACGACAGGCTGCACCTGGTGAAGCTCGCTGTGCAGGACAATGACAGGCTGAGCGTCAGCGACATAGAATTCCGCCTGCCCAAACCATCTTTTACGATTGATACCTTGACGTATTTACAGGAGCAATTCCCAAAGCATACCTTTAGCGTGATCATGGGCAGCGACAGTTTCCAGAATATTCACCGCTGGAAAAATTATGTGCAGTTAATCGGGAACTATCCTTTGATTATCTACAATCGCCCGCAGTACGACATCAGGGAAACGCATGGGGCAAAACTGACATTTGTACAAGCTCCGCTGCTGGATATTTCCTCCACGTATATCCGGGAACAGATCAGGTCGGGAAAATCTATCCGCTACCTGTCACCGGATGTCATTTGCGACTACATCGCGGAGAACAGGTATTACCAGTAAGCCCTTAGGCTAAAAGAAACTTAAGATTCCGTTTATTAAGATTACACTGGGCACCTCTTTTGGGTAGATGGTCTTACTTTGCCCCATCTGAAAAAGGAGGAAAATGGAACAGCTAAAAGAAAAAAAACAATTACTCTCTGCGATCACTGCTTTGCTGCTGCTTGTTACGCTGTTGTTTTTAGGACTTACTGGTGTAGGTATATATTGTTATGTAAAAGGAATTTAAAATGATTGTTTTGCCACAAATTACGTTTGCCTGACAAAAAGATTCCGTTTTATGTAAATACAGGACTTCCTTTCATCGATACATTTGCATCCGCTATTTGAAAATAGCGGGTTTTCAATGAAATATTTCTCCTTTCTTGCAGCCGCCCTGGTCCTGCACTATGCTGCTCTGGGTCAATTCCGCACACCAGCCCAGCAGCAGATTTTTACTAACGAAGATTCGCTGAACAGTGGTATCAGCCGTTCTAAAACGGTGATCTCCGGCTATGGAAGCGCATTCTACGAAAGGGACTTCTACAACAAATCTGCTGTAGCCGGCCTGGACAGGGCTGTATTGTTTGTCGGGCACCAGTTCAACAGGAAAATCGCTTTTTTCTCTGAAATGGAAGTAGAAAATGCTGTGGCTTCCAGCGGGGCTAAAGGAGAAATCGCGATGGAGCAGGCTTTCCTTAAATTTAACCTGAATCCCAGGCAGTACATCGTAGCGGGTTTGTTTATTCCCCGCATCGGCATACTGAACGAAAATCACCTGCCGGTAAACTTCAACGGTGTGCAGCGACCCCTGGTGGAAACACAGGTGATCCCGGCCACCTGGCGCGAAGTCGGTGTCGGCTTCTACGGATCATCACACAACCTGCCGCTCAACTACTCTGTTGCTGTACTGAACGGCCTGCATTCCGAAAACTTCAGGCATGGTACCGGTATTGTAGATGGCCGTGCAGAGGGTAGCCTGGCCAACGCTGAGAACCTGGCGATTACCGCTTCCCTTCAGTGTTATACCGGGAATTTTAAGTTCCAGGTATCTGGCTATATGAGCGGTACTGTAGGTCTGCGCAGAAGACAGGCAGACAGCCTGGACTTGAACAGCGGCACCTTCGGCACACCCCTTTATCTTTCTGAAGCCAATGTGCAATGGGCTGCAGACGGTTTTTCGGCAAGGGCATTAGGTGTTTTTATCTATTACCCCGAGGCTGATAAGATCAACAGTGCTTTTGCGTCGAATATCGCGCAAAGCATGTACGGTGCTTACGGCGAATTCGGATACGACTGGCTGTATCATCGTAAAAAGAAAAGCCAGTTCATCACCTTCGCACGCTACGATATCATTGATATGAATGCGACTATCCCGTCAAACGGTTTAGCAGATGGTACCATCAAACAAAACAACCTTTTGCTGGGATTCGGTTACCTGCCTATTCCCAATGTGGTCATCAAGGCCGACGTACGCCTTTTGTCCACAGGAGAGCAAAATCCTTTGCTGCTCATCAATCCTTCGCCAAACGCATTGCCGTATCAGCGCAACAATACATTTTTAAATCTGGGTATCGGGTATTCATTTTAACACAGGAACAGGAGAGTATGGAACGGAGAAAATTCATCAAACAGTCTTGCAGTATCTGCCTTCTGGGCATGGCGGGCGTTATGATACCCGGTTTGTTGCAGCCTGCCGCGGCTAAAGGAAAAAAAGCCTACAAGGCGATATGCAATGCTAACAATGAAGTTATTGTCCCGCTTTCCTTATTCGAAGAAAGCAATATCCAGGTCATCAGTGTAAAAGGCTGGGACTATGATATGGCCGTGTACCGCAAAGAGGATCAGACCTTTTCTGTTTTCCTGTTGAAGTGTACCCATATGGATAATCCTATTCACCTTAGTGCCGAAGGTTTTGTCTGCAGCCTGCATGGCAGTACCTACAATAAAGACGGGCAGGTGAGCAAGGGGCCTGCAGAGCAAGCCCTGCAGCAATATAAAGGAAACATACACGAAGAACATTTAATTATTACACCATAACAAAAATCAAAAATTAATGAAAAACAAAGCACTCCTCATCGCTGCTACATCACTGCTTTTTGTCGCTTCCTGTAAGAAAGACGACAATCCCGCCACGACCGTTGATTTTGAAACGGCCAAGACCAACGCAATTAAAAATTTTACGAACAACATTGCTGTGGGTACCTATAGCGACCTGAACAATGCTGCAATCAAGCTGAATACATCTATCCTGGCCCTGAACAGCAGTGCAACAGAAGCGAACCTGGCTACGGCAAGGACAGACTGGAAAAACATGCGTGCGATATGGGAGCAATCGGAAGGCTTCCTGTTTGGCCCTGTAGCCGACAATGACTACGATCCCAAGATGGATACCTGGCCCACTGATTTCAACGAAATGGAAACCCTGCTGGCCAGCAGCGATCCGCTAACCGTCAGCAGCATTGAAGCGAAACCATTAACCCTCAGAGGCTATCATCCCATCGAATACATTTTATTCGGCACAGACGGTAACCGAGCTGCCACAAGCATCACAGCCCGTCAGAAAACATATATGGTAAGTCTGAGTGCTGATCTGAAAAATACCTGCGAAGCACTGTATACGGCGTGGACCGGTTCTGCAAATTATGCATCTGAAGTACTCAATGCCGGTGGCACCAGCACCGTGTACAAAACAAAAAAAGAATTGTTCATCGCACTGGTAGACGGCATGGCCGGTATCTGTGAAGAAGTGGGTGGTGGTAAGATTTTCGAACCCTACACTGCCAAAGATTCTTCTATCGTTGAGTCTCCATACTCCGGTACTTCCATGATCGATTTCCGCAACAATATTATCGGTCTGCAAAATGTGTACCTGGGTCGTTATGGATCCAAAGAGGGTACTGGTATCACAGACGTGGTGGCTGCAAAAAACAAATCCCTGGACAACAAGATACAGGGTCAAATTGCTGCTGCCATTGCTGCGATCAACAATGTAACCGTTCCGTTCGAACTGGCGATCTTCGATCAGCGTGTACAGACCAAAGCAGCGATGGATGCGTTGGCAACACTGCAGAAAACGCTGGAAGACGAACTGAACCCTTTTGTTGTACAGTACATCACAGACTAACATTATTTACAGTCATTCCTGAATGAAAAAGTACATCGTCATCTCCTCATTGGTAGCGCTGGCCAGCCTGATGGTCATGTGCCGCAAAGCGCAGCCTATTGCTGAAGATACGTATGATGAACGCCTCAGCGGAGGTGCGGCTACCGTGTTCGACGAAACCTCGAATGCGCTCAGCCATGCACTGCCGGGACTGAATGAACGCGACAGCCGCATGCACGGCCTGGGGGATGCGGGATTCGGGCAAACCTTTGTTACAGACCCTGCCCCGAACTTTGGCGGCATCGGCCCGATCTTCAACAATGTATCCTGTATTTCCTGCCATCACAATGACGGTAAGGGTACACCGACAGCAGGAACGATCACCTCATCCCTGCTGATCCGGATAGGCTCGGGTGTAGCCAATGAACATGGCGGCCCTACAGGCATGCCCGGCTACGGCAACCAGGTGCAGGACATGTCGGTACAGGGTATTGTTCCGGAAGCGAAAGTCAGCATCACTTATACCGACAAGGTAATCGTGTATCCTGATGGCAGCAAAGTTGCCCTGCGCGCACCGGCATATGCTTTACTGAACGCGTACATCTCTTTGGGGGCCTGCCAGTTGTCTCCGCGCCTGGCACCACCTGTGTTTGGATTGGGGCTGATCGAGAATATTCCCGAGGCCACTATCGCCGGGTTTGCCCAGGCGAACAAAAGCAATACCAATGGCATCGGCGGGCATCCGAACTATGTATACAATCCTGCTACGAAACGCACCGAGATCGGGCGTTTCGGGCTGAAGGCTAATACCTCCAGTTTGTACGTTCAGGTAGCCAGCGCCTTCCAACAGGATATGGGTATCACCAATACTTTGTTCCCTGAAGAGAGTTGCTACGGCCAGAGCCAGGCTTCGGCAATTTACCAACCGGGTAAAATAAACTTGCCGGACAGCGCGCTGAACGAGGTCACTTTCTATGTGCGTTCGCTGGCCGTACCGGCGAGAAGAAATGTCAGCAATCCTGTTGTCAGAAGCGGTGAAGCGATCTTCAGGCAGATCAATTGCAGCGGATGTCATATACCAACTATGCACACAGGGGTAGACCTGGCTTTTGCGCAATTGTCCAACCAGCGCATTCATCCGTATACGGATTTGCTGCTGCACGATATGGGGCCAGACCTTGCTGACGGATATACAGATTATCTCGCTACCGGCAATGAGTGGAAGACACCGGCACTCTGGGGCATCGGCCTGTTTGAAAAGACAAATGGCACACCCTACTACCTGCACGATGGCCGTGCCCGTACATTGGAAGAAGCGATACTCTGGCATGGAGGGGAAGCCCAAAATGCAAAAGCAGCCTTTATGCAATTAGGAGTATCAGAGCGGAATGCACTGATCGCTTTCCTGAAATCACTATAACAACAGTATTTGAAAGAAGCCGTCCTGATACACAGATCAGGACGGCTTCTTTATTCTTTTGGTAAAAACAATAGGTTTCGAAGATAGAAAAGGTGAACCGCTGCCATAATCAGAAAAAGACAAGCGGCCACCCTTCTGTTTTTATTCATCGGCAATTCGAAGGTTTCACTACCATACTTTATTTAGGGTGAAACTCTACATCCATGATCTCTAAAGTATCCGCATCGGCGCTACGATGAACCACCCTGTGCATACCAGGGGCGATCTTCCCTTCATAAGCTACATGGTTTTTTACCGTGAAGTAGAACGGAGCAGCCCCGTCACCGTATGCTGTAAGGCAGGGAAGGGTTTGGCCATCTTTTATAGCGGGAGTGAACTTAATATTGGCCGCCATCTTGTCCATC
>DATJDO010000441.1:0-4423 GCA_035497375.1 Chitinophagaceae bacterium
GGTGCTCATTATGGGGGGGCTGGGCCTGGGCTTTGGTATGATCGTCAGCGCAATGACCACCAAGTACCTCGACCTGGTTTTCCTGCTCACCTTCGCCGTTCAACTGCTGATAGGGTAAATAACCTGTGTAGCATACATCAGCAGTTGAACGGCGAAGGTGAGCAGGAAAACCAGGTCGCGGTACTTGGTGGTCATTGCGCTGACGATCATACCAAAGCCCAGGCCCAGCCCCCCCATAATGAGCACCAGCAGGGGTAATAGTACTATAGTCCAGTTCGGCTCTACTGAATCTGTAGTGACCAGGAAGTATAACCAGAACACCAGGAACAAAACAAATTGTATCCCCAGCTTGATCAGGTTGCTGACCACAATGGAAAGCGGCATGATGAGCCTGGGAAAGTACACTTTACCAAATACAGCGGCATTGTCGCGGAAGACGGTAGAAGTTTTGGCCAGGCAGTCGGAAAAATAATTCCATAAGGTGGTACCGGCAATATAAAACAGCATAGCCGGGATGGTGCCTGTCTTGATACCTGCTATATTGTTGAATACAAATACGAAGGTAATGGTAGTCAATAAGGGTTGCAGGAAAAACCAAAGCGGCCCCAGGATGGTTTGTTTATATGTAGCAACAAAATCGCGGCGTACCAACAGCATCAGCAGGTCTCTGTAGCGCCAGACCTCGGCCAGTTGCAAATCCAGCAAACTGCTCTTGGGCTGTATAATTTCTGTCCATTGCTCCTGTGTGCGGGTCTGTTCCATATATCCGGGCGCAAATATAGCAGAAAATGAAGGATATCCCTGTTGGGGCTTTTATTTCTTCATAATGCTTTTGTTTTTTCAAACTATTTTTGAAAGCACATAAACGATAAACCAATGAACACATTAGACATCAAAGCGAAGATCCAGGTCCAAAAACCGATTGAAACCGTATTTGAAGCCATCGTTGACCCGAAACAGATGAGCGGCTATTTTATTGCCGGCGGCAGTGCCAGGATAGAAGAAGGCAAAGAACTGAGCTGGACCTTCCCGGAGTTTGATACGCAGGTACCTGTGATGGGCGCCAGAACGGAATCACCCACATTTATCTCTTTTTACTGGGATGCCGAAAACGGTAAGAAATGCCTGGTGACCATGACCCTCGAGACAAAAGGCGCTAATGATACCCTGGTAACGGTAACAGAAGGCAGTATGGACAATGATGAGGCCGGGCTGAAGTGGCTGAAAAGCAATACCGAAGGCTGGGCCAATTTCCTGGCTTGCCTGAAAGCCTACCTGGAGTATGGCATCAACCTGCGTAAGGGAGCATTTGACTATATGCGGAAATAAGCAACAACTGCTTTTCCTTTCAAAAATTATCAGCCTCGTCAAGCGGGGCCGTTTATCTTTGCGGTATGCCGTACACCTCGCTTGAAGATTGCCTGCTGGACCTGGAAAAACACGGTCACCTGGTCCGGATCAAAGAAGAAGTAGACCCTTACCTGGAAATGGCGGCGATACACCTGAGGGTGTACGCACAGAAAGGCCCCGCCCTGCTGTTCGAAAAGGTGAAAGGTTCCCGTTTTCGCGCCGCCAGTAATATCTTCGGCACCCTGGAGCGCAGTAAATTCATCTTCCGCGATACCTTGCCTTCGGTACAAAAGATCATCGCTTTAAAAGACAATCCTGCCGAGGCATTCAAAAAGCCGCTGGCCAACGCGACTGCCGCACTATCGGCACTGAATGCGCTACCCTTAAAAGACCCGATACAAAAACCGGTCCTGTACGAAGAGATCAGCATCAGTGAGCTGCCGCAGGTCCACCACTGGAAGATGGATGGTGGTGCTTTTGTGACCTTGCCACAGGTATACAGTGAAGATCTGGACAAACCGGGCATTATGAACGCCAACCTGGGCATGTACCGCATACAACTCAGCGGGAATGAGTATGAACAAAATAAAGAAGTGGGCCTGCATTACCAGCTGCACCGTGGCATAGGGGTGCACCAGAGCAAGGCCAATGCCAAAAATCAACCACTAAAAGTCAGTTGCTTTGCTGGTGGGCCTCCAGCTCATACCCTATCGGCCGTGATGCCCCTGCCTGAAGGCCTGAGCGAAATGACTTTTGCCGGACTGCTGGGTGGACGGCGATTCCGCTATACCTACCGCGACGGTTTCTGCGTCAGCACAGATGCGGACTTTGTGATCACCGGTACCGTATATCCCGGGGAAACCAAGCCGGAAGGACCGTTTGGCGACCATCTTGGCTACTACAGCCTCACCCACCCGTTCCCGGTAATGAAGGTGCACAAAGTATATGCCCGTAAAAATGCGATCTGGCCCTTTACTGTAGTCGGCCGGCCACCACAGGAAGACACCAGCTTTGGCGAACTGATCCACGAAATCACAGGTTCTGCCCTGCAAAAGGAGATTCCCGGATTGAAGGAGGTCAATGCCGTAGATGCTGCCGGAGTGCACCCTTTACTGCTGGCGATCGGCAGCGAGCGCTACACACCATATGCACCAACCCGGCAGCCTGCAGAATTACTGACGATTGCCAACCATATTCTTGGTACCGGACAACTCAGCCTGGCCAAGTTCCTGTTCATCACAGCAGATGACAGCAATAAACTGCATACGCACGATATACCCGCTTACCTGCAATTTGTACTGGAACGCATCAAATGGGAAAGGGATGTGCACTTTTACACACATACCACGATTGACACGCTGGACTATTCAGGCTCGGGTCTGAACAGTGGCAGCAAAGTAGTCTTTGCCGCTTACGGCGATCCTGTAAGGGAGTTGGGAACTGAAATTCCAGCTTTTCTGAACGATATTCCTGAAATCAAAGCCGCGACAACCGCAGGAAAAGGTATCCTGGCGGTGCAACTCCAGGCCTTTGAAGACTATGCAGGGGCACACGCTCTAATGGATAGGCTGCAAGCAGTATTGCTGGATAAAGTAGCAGCACTGAAACATATTGCGTTGATCGTGCTCTGCGATGATGCGGCATTTACAGCTGCGGAACTGAACAATTTCCTTTGGGTAAGCTTTACACGCTGCAATCCCTCGCACGACATCTACGGTGTAGGCGCCTTTACCGAAAACAAACATTGGGGTTGTACCGGACCACTGATCATTGATGCGCGCATCAAACCGCATCATGCACCGCCGTTGATACCAGACCCTGAAGTAGAACGGCGCATCGACAGGCTCTGGGAACCGGGAGGAAGTTTGTATGGCTGGGAAAAGTAAATAAGGGAAGGAAGCCGGCCCGCAGTTATGCTTGTTGTCACGTCCACTCTTATTTTTTTATTCGCTATTTCTTCGCTATATTCATTTTATGAAAATGATGTTTACAGTAGTTCTTACGGGACTTTCTTTCTTCGCCAATGCGCAGAAAAGAGGTACCTGTTCCCCTTTGAACATTGCTGATCTATTGGGCTTGCAAAGTCTTAAGCCAATGAAGATAAAAAAATACATCGAAACGGCCCCACTTGCGATCTATGACCCACAGCAACATTTTCACCCTACAAACAGGCGGTTTTCCAGAGAAATAATCGATTTGCGAACACCAAAAGAACCTGCTACGGTTGACCTTATGAATATGTCGGTCCCTGCATATCTGCTGACAGTAGGAAATAAGAAAGCACTTATTCAATAGGCTCCGCTCGGCAATGTCTTTTTTGTTTCCCGCTCGCCCTTCCATTACGCTTGAGACGATCAGAAACCTTCCTGCTTCAGTACCGCATTTACCGAGTCGCGCCAGATCGCGTACGCTGCACTGGTGAGGTGAATACCATCACCACGTACATACTCGCTTTTCAGGTAACGGTCTTTATCGATCAGGTGCTTGTTGATGTCTATAATGGGCAAGGTATCTGTCTCAGCCATATGGTGCAGGCCTTCGTTCAACAGAGCGACCTGGTTGTTGTACTTGCTGCTGTCGTTGTGCGGAAACTCGTGCCCGGCAAAGAATAAAGCGGTCAGCACGGGTTTTACCTGGTGCTCTTTCAGGATGCGGGTGATCTGCCGTATATGTAGTAGAATGGTATCTACCGGAACCTGCCAAAAGATGTCGTTGCCTCCACCTTCAATAAAACAGATCTTTGGCGATGCTGCCAATACGGAGTTCATCCTGTTCAGGTAGCCTTCGGTAATGTCGGAACCGATGCCCCTGTTTGCTACATCTCCCCTACCCAGCAGCTCATTCCAGTGGATGCGGTAATAATGCGAATCGCCCAGCATGACAATATCTGCCTGGGATCCGAACAAGGTGTAGAAATCGGTTTGTTCGGTGTATTGCGGGTTGTTGGTATACTGGTGCGGCTGGGCTGCTTCTTCGGCTGCACGCTTCTGTTCTGCCTGCTTTTTCTGGTATTGCCTGGTAAAGATGCCCACCAGCACTGCTGCCAGTACCAGGTTTAGGACCAGGGATATAT
>DATJDO010000442.1:0-3072 GCA_035497375.1 Chitinophagaceae bacterium
TCCAGGCGCTTTTTCACGGAATCTTTGGCCATCATATAATTGACAGTGATCAGCTTACCCGCATCGCGGATAAAGTCGAGAAAAGAAAAGTCCTTAAACCAGTCGTAGTTGTTCACCATCACAGCAGCATTCGGCTTTCCTTCGCTGAAATCGATGAACTTACTCAACTGTTTGCGGATACCCGCACAATTGCGTTCTATTGTTTCATTGTCCAGCAGGTTGCGCTCTGCCGATTTCCCGGTCGGGTCACCGATCATACCCGTAGCACCACCGACAAGGGCAAAGGGCTTATGCCCTGCCTGTTGCAAGCGCATAAGCAGCGTAATCGGCAACAGGCTACCTACGTGCAGGCTTTCGGCCGTAGGATCAAAGCCGATATAAGCGGCCGTCATTCCTTTTGCCAATAATTCTTCCGTACCGGGCATTATATCCTGTACGAGTCCGCGGGCCTGTAATTCCTGTATAAACGTCATGCTGATTGTAAAAAATTGAAGTGCAAAGTTATTTTGATTTTTTGATTTTTAAGGACGCTCCCGGAGGTAATTGTTGCCGGACAAGACTTATAAGATTTTGAAACCTTATAGGTCTGGCAATTGCAGCCTTGCGATCTTTCCTCCAGGCCCGGCAAGCAAAACAGCTTTCCCTCTCCGGGCCACCTGTACGGCATGGAAGCTCAGCTTAGACACAGAAGCCCAATTCAATCCTTGATCATAAGAAATATCGACCCCGTTGATCCCGCAGCTCAAAAGCACTTTTTTGCTCAGATAAGTAACACAGGAGCGGTAGCCTGCCGGAGTTTTTTGCGCGGGACCAAATACAGGCTTCCTGTGTAGTTCTACTAATATGCAATTGCCATTGGTATCACGATCCCGAAGGTAATCTCCGCCCACCACCACAGCTTTCCTTCCCCTGATGGCAATGGAATTGGCACCGGTACTTTCTTTGCCCTGCAACAAGGGCAAGGGGTATACTTTTCCTTTGTAATACAGCCTGGACAAAACCCCGCCACTGACAAAGAGGTACGGATGTTTCCTTTTTCCCGTAGCCTGTATATTGGTTCCGCTGGACGCAAAGAAGGCTTCTCCTTTTTCCATTTCTACCGGCTTCCGGTTCCTGCTCCAGGTATCGCCAAAGTCTTTGCTGTCTGCACGAAACAGATAGCCGGCAACAGGGTCGCCGATCACAACGCCTTTTCCCTTCCGGTCAAACTCCATGGCATCCAGGAACATGCCACTGGTGCTGTCTTCAAATACCTTTTGCCAGGTCTGCCCGCCGTCTTTTGTTTTCAATATAACAGCGGGTTCACCAATGCCCATAATCAATGCTGTACGGGTATCAAAAGCATGGATATCCCGGAAATCGCGTTGTTCGTAGCCAGGGACTGTGTGCCAGGAAAAATGTCGACCTCCGTCTGTACTGCGTGCTATAGAACCTTTGCTGCCGCTGCACCAGATCACCTGTTCATCCACCACACTCAGACCACGGATGCTAACGTTACGGCCGCTGTCCAGCACAGTAATGACAGGGAGTTGCGCCGCCGATAGCTTACATGCCAGTAGAAAGAAAAGCAAAAGGGATTTTTGCATGTTCATGATTTTATTGTTAAAAACTTTCAGAAAGACATACTAAGCCTTCTATTCCACCCACCCCCTATTATCCTCCCGCTAAGGCGGGACAGGCTCTCCAAGGGGGGAAGCTTCTACAAAGCCTGCCATCATTCTCAAATGCCACTCCAATCTACAAGGCTTTGAAAATCTTATAGAGGGTACCCTTCTAATTATTATTCTTTAAAGACTCCAAAAGACGAACCAGAGTTGAGGTGTAGAGATTCTTCCTTTGTCAGAATGACAGAGTGGTCCATCATTTCTTTTTTAAAGGCTCCAGCAGGTATTCCAGCCCATTCAGTTTGATCTCATAAATCGTCTGCAGCAGCACACCCAGTTTACCCGCGGGGAACCCTTTACGCTGGAACCACTCCAGGTAAGCTACAGGCAGGTTGCATAACAATGTGCCCTTGTACTTACCAAAAGGCATGGGCATCCTGACAAGATCGAGTAAAAGTTGAGGATCGGGATTCATCATCGTGCATGTTACAAAAAAGGTCCCAACAAATTGCTGAGACCTTTCCCTGTTATTCAAAATAGATTAGCTGCAACCTGTTGTGGTACCGCAATTCGGGCACATATAGCAGGTACCGTTGCGCAGGGTAATGTTACCACAATTGCTGCAGGCCGGTGCATCCGCACTGGTACCCATCAGTTTTTTTGTTTCAGCACTTACGTTGGCCACTACCGGTTTTACAGGCGAGACTTTCACGGCCGGTGCTGCTTTATGCTGCGGAGCAGTAACACGCACCTGAGAAAGCTCTTGTTGCATGGTCGGTATACTATGACGCAACCTGTCTTCGTCCACCACATGCACCAGGTCATCGCGGTCCAGGTACTCGTACGCCAGCACGCGGAACACGTAATCCAGTACGGAGGTAGCTGTTTTGATGTTCGGATGCTCGACCATACCACTGGGTTCGAAGCGGGTAAAGACAAATTTATCTACATATTCCTCCAGCGGCACACCATATTGCAGGCCTACAGAAACGGCTATGGCAAAGCTGTTCAGCAGGCTGCGCATAGTAGCGCCTTCTTTGGCCATATCAATGAAGATTTCGCCCAGGGTCTGGTCGCCGTATTCACCGGTACGCAGGAAGATAGCCTGCCCACCCACTTTGCTTTTGAAGGTATAGCCTCTGCGTTTTGCCGGCAGTGTTTTCCTTTCGACAATGCGACTCAGCTGGCGCTTGAGCTGTGTATCCGGACTGGCCTGAACACGCTTATTTACTTCCTCCAGTAGCTCGTCAATTGTCAGTTGCCCCAGGTCGATGATCTGACTTGCAACAGGGGTTTCTTCCATTGTGGTTTCCGCACCTTCAGTGGCAGCCTTTTTCTTTTTATCACTTTTGTTACTCAGGGGCTGGCTCAGTTTGGAACCATCGCGGTACAAGGCACAGGCTTTAATGCCGAGCTGCCAGCTCAGGTAATAACAATCTTTGATCTCCTCGATTGTTGCCTCGTTCGG
>DATJDO010000443.1:0-3219 GCA_035497375.1 Chitinophagaceae bacterium
CCCCGGCCAGCAGGCAGCTGACCACTTTTTCGATCTGCGGGCGTTTACCCCTGATCACTTTGCTGACCTGGTCGATCAGCAATTGTATTTTTTCTTCGGGAGCAAAAACCTGCTCAACTGGGAAATCTTCCATCCGTATGATTTTACCCTACAACATTAAATATTATTGGGTGAAAGCACCCCGATTATCTGGTAATATTTTTATAAAAACTTTTCAGAACAAAGCCTTGGCAGACCTGTATATTTGAAGGGTATTTAAACTTTCAGTAAAACGTATTCATCATGAACAGGATTGCAGTAATGACCTCCGGCGGAGACAGTCCCGGTATGAATGCAGCCATACGGGCTGTAGTGCGTACCGCTATTTATCATAAAATGGAAGTGTTCGGTATACGCCGCGGCTACCAGGGTATGCTTGAAGGAGACATTTTTAAAATGAAGACCACAGATGTATCCAACATTATCCAAAGGGGAGGGACGGTGCTGAAAACCGCCCGGAGTAAAGAGTTTATGACGGATGAAGGGATGCTGAAAGCATACGAAGAGTTGCAAAAACACCAGATAGAAGGCCTGGTACTGATCGGGGGCGACGGTACTTTCAAAGGCGCTAATGCTTTTTTTGAAAAATATCCCATACCGGCTATCGGTCTGCCCGGTACCATCGATAAAGACCTGGCCGGTACGGATGTGACCATAGGTTTCGATACAGCGGTCAATACTGCTGTAGAGGCTATCGATAAGATACGGGATACCGCAGATGCGCACAACCGCATGTTCATTGTGGAAGTAATGGGCCGCGATGCCGGTTATATAGCACTGAACAGCGGCATTGCCTGCGGAGCCGAAGATATCCTGATCCCGGAGCTGAAAACGGATATGGATTATGTGATCAGAAAAATTAAAAGTGATCAGCGCCGCAAAAAAATCGTTCACCTGCTCGTGGTGGCTGAAGGCGACGACTTCGGCGGCGGTATGGACGTTAAAAACCTGATGAGCAAAGAGCTGCCGGAAGCAGATATCCGGGTTTGCGTGCTGGGGCACATACAAAGAGGCGGTTCGCCCTCCTTTGCTGACAGGGTATTGGCCAGCCGCCTGGGTTATGCAGCGGTGAATGCGTTGCTTGCCGGGAAAAAGCAGGTAATGGCGGGACAGATCAACAACGAGATTGTATTTACCCCTTTTTCGGAGGTGGTGAAACAGGAAGCCATCATTCCCGACGATCTGAAAGAAATGACCGTGATTTTAACCACTTAGCCCACGGTTTGAACCTGGAGTTCAAATGGTTAAATATGGTGATTCATTCGTGAAATTGGGCAATGTCTCATTCATGCTACAAATATGATCCAGACCATCCGGGCAACAAAATTGAGAGCGTCTTTGATTCATCATGCCGTTGAAAAATAAGGTTTATCAATTCATTGCAGCACAATGGCGTGAACTCTATGGTCTGCAGGAAACAATATAGTACCTGTTTTAATCAGGGGAAACAGGCCAGGGCGTAGAGAGCTGTATCTTTACGCAGAGACTTGTTGTAGACAGAGCAAACCGAATGTATATGAACCTTAAGAAAATTAAACTGGTTGTCGATTCCGAATACGGTTTTAACGATGCACTGGCGACTTTCAGTAAACATACTCCCAACCTGATCAAGGTCTTGAATTACGAGCAGGATGTAGAGGTAGGGGCGGTGGAAATAGAGCTGCCGGAAGAGGAAATGATCCATTTGTTCGAGATCGGCTGGATCATGGGCATACACGCCGGGCTGGATCAAACCGGCAGTTTATAAAAGAATACAGGTAGGTACAGGCTCCGGGATGACGATCAGAAAGTATCTTGCACCCTGAACATCCGGACTACATCATGATACAAATTGAAGAAACAGTGATCAGCCAGACCATACTGCATCGTGTCAACGCTGCAAACCAGGTACTGATAGCAGGGGCATCCATATTTGACAACCTGGAGGAGACGGAAAATGCCGTGCTGAAGAAACTGTTCCTGAAACCTTTTATGAGCCATGCTATTACGTACGAGTTCCATCATGGTGTGGACCTTGACTATAATGTGCTCTTCGGCCTGGCTAAAAACATTTATGAAGGTGGCGATTTTATGGAGCAATCTAAAAATATAGCGCAGCACCTGCTGGACAGCTCCAAGCATCCGAATATCAAAGATGGCGACCTGCTGATTTCCCGTTTTCTCGATATCCAGTTGGGCAACAGGCATTACGAAGGCCTGGGGATTTATAAATTCGAAGACAAAGAAAGCTTTATCGAAACATCGCTCAGTGGTCAACAGACCGATCTGAAATTTCGCAAAGGCCTGGGGGCCAAAAAGCCGGATAAGGCCTGCCTGATCCTGTTTACAGACGAACCCTATACCTTACTCATCATTGACAGCAACAGCAGTGAAACGGAGTACTGGCAAAATGAATTCATCAAACACCGGTCAAAAAACGACTCTGTAAACAATACCCACGACTTCCTGACCCTGGCCAAAAACTTTATTACCGACCAGATACCACAGGAATATGAGGTAAACAGGACAGAACAATTGAATTTGCTCAACCGTTCGGTTGAATATTTCAAATCCCACGAAACCTTCGACAAACAGGAATTTGAAGAGGAAGTGTTTCAGCATGACAATATCATCAAATCATTCCGCAACTTTGATGAAAGCTGGCGTGAGGAGCACGAGCTGGATCTGTCAGACAATTTTGAAATTTCAGCCCAGGCAGTGAAGAAACAGGCCCGTGTTTTTAAAAGCATCCTGAAGCTGGATAAGAACTTCCATATCTATATCCACGGCAACCGGGAGCTGATTGAGCAGGGGGTAGATAATGACGGGCGTAAGTTTTATAAGATCTATTACGAAAGCGAAAGCTAAAACTATTGTTATGAACCGGATAGACAGGCTGTTTAGTATCCTTACTTTCCTGCAATCGAAAAAGTATGTACCCGCAGAGCAGATCGCAGAAAAATTCAGCATCAGCGTACGTACGGTGTACCGTGATATAAAGGCTTTGTGCGAATCGGGCATCCCGGTTAGTTTTGAAGCCAGCAGGGGTTACTTTATCGTACAGGGCTATTTCCTGTCTCCGGTAGCGTTTACCACCGAAGAGGCCAATGCCCTCCTGCTGATGGAAAACCTGGCCATGGGCTTTTCCGACCGGTCCATACAACAGCACTATAGTGCCGCACTGCGTAAAGTAAAATCGGT
>DATJDO010000444.1:0-4633 GCA_035497375.1 Chitinophagaceae bacterium
GGCACATCTTTCATCGAGTGCACGGCAATATCAATCTTATTGCTGAGCAGGTAGGCATCCAGTGCTTTGGTAAACACCCCCTGCACGCCCATGGCGTAGAGGGGTGTAACGAGATCCAGATCTCCTTCACTTTTGACGGGAACAAGCTCTGTACGGACGCCCTGCGCCTCGAGCAATTGTTGTACGGTGTGGGCTTGCCAGAGTGCCAGTTTACTGTCCCTGGTGCCGATTCTTATGGTTTGTTGCATTGAGTATGGGAGCAAATTTACTCAAATCAGGAACGGGTCATAAAATCATTGATTGCTAAAATGAAATTACAGCCGCCCTGGTTTTTCTGGCGCATCTGTGTGGCCATATTGTTCAGTACTTTTTGAATTTTGTCGTCGCTCTGCATCGGCACAGATTCGTGGATATGATTCTGCTGCAGGGTTTCGAGTGTGCTTTTTACGGCTTTGATCACCGGTACGTGCTGACGCATGATATACCAGTTCTTAAACTCGGCCACATGCTCATCAATGATCTGTTTGGCCTTGGGCACTTCTGCCATCCTGTTCTGCAGGGTTTCATCTGCGACTTTGGACAGTTCATCTACATTCACCAGGCTCACCTCATCCAGTTCAGTAACCGTAGCTTCGACATTATACGGGATAGAGAGGTCAATGACCAGCTTTTTTCCACTATTTTGAATATGCTTTTTTAAAAGGGTCGGTTCGATGGCATTGGTCGCCACCAGGATCACATCCGCTTCCCGGGCACGCTCCTCGAGTTCGGTATAGGGACTGTATTGCAGGTTCATTTCTGCTGCCAGCGCCATAGCTTTCTCATTGGTACGGTTCACGAGGGTTATGTTCTGTGTCCCCAGTACGGAAAAAATATTTTTGCAGGTATTGCGGCCGATTTTGCCTGTTCCGATCAGCAGTATCTTTTTATCAGTTGTATCGGGAAAATGCTGCCTTATATACTGCACTGCAGCAAAGGACACAGAAACAGAGCCACTGCTGAGACGGGTATTGCTGCGGATAGACCGGGAAGACTGAAGGGTATTATTGAATAGTTTTTCGGTAAACAGGCCGATACAGTTTTTTTCTTTTGCAGCCTGTACGGACTGTTTGATCTGGCTGATGATTTCGTAATCGCCCAGTATTTGTGAGTCCAGACCTGCAGAAACGTGCAATAGGTGTTCTATTGCTGCCTTACCCTGTTTATAATAGGCATGCAGGGAAAAAGTTTCGAAATTGCCGCTGGTCTCACTGCAGAGGAAGGAAGCCAGGTGTTTGGCTGAAGAGGCGATACCGTAGATCTCTGTCCGGTTGCAGGTAGACAGCACAAAGAATTCATCTATATCATTTCGCTTTGCAACGTCGAGCAGTTTACTGTACTGCTCTGCATTGACCGCAAAACTACCACGGGTACCGGCATCCGTGTTCCTGTGGTTAATGCCAACGATATAAAAGTCCGATATGCTCTTTAATGAACTCACCTTATCAGTAAACGTCTTTGATACGGCGCAAAGTTACCAGCGTGTTTTGTAAACGCCTAATGCAGAGCACTTAATAGTGTCATTGCTGTGTCATTCTACAGTACACATATGCTGAAACGCAAGATGAGGGTTTCCCCGGTTGTTTTTTGCCTATGATTTATTGATCACTTTGAGCATCTGCTCGTGGATCAGGCCATTGGTAGCCAAGGTCTCTTTATCAAAAATAGTGGTTTCCGTTCCGTCGAAATTAGAGATACGCCCCCCTGCTTCGCGAACGATCAGGTAACCTGCTGCCACATCCCAGGAATTGAGGTTGTATTCCCAAAAGCCATCGAAACGCCCACAGGCGACCCAGCAAAGGTCTATTGCGGCAGAGCCGAGGCGCCTTACCGGCAATCCCTGCAGGATCATGCGTTCAAACACTTTGATCGGGTGCTCTTTGGTCTCGGGCCATTTGTACGGGAACCCGGTCACGAGGCAGGCTGTTTTGAAGTCTTCTTTTTTAGAAACGTGTATCGGCTGGTCGTTCAGGTAAGCGCCTTTTCCCCTTTCGGCGAAGAAGAATTCATCCATCAGCGGATTGTACACCACGCCCATCAACATCTTCCCGTCATACCGCAGGCCAATGCTTACGCAGCAGATCGGAATGCCATGTGCAAAATTCACCGTACCATCTATCGGATCTATGATCCACTGGTACTCCGAATCCTGCAGCATCTCCCCTACTTCTTCACTGATGATGCTGTGTTGCGGAAAATCTCTTTTGATGATGTCGATAATGACCTTCTCTGCATGATTATCCACCTCAGTCACCAGGTTGTTCTTACCATCTTTACTATCGATCTTAAATACACCATGGAAATAAGATTTGATCACTGCGCCTGCGGCGAGTGCTGCTTCAACCAGTGTTTTTTTCATGTCGCTCATCAGGCAGGTTTTCTATAGTGATCAATAGGAAGGCTTACAGTTTCAATTCTTTACCGAGGTAATAATCAATCACTTTCAGCTTGAAAATAAGATCGTATTTGGCATTCAGATAGCTTGCATCTGCCTTGTACAGGTTATTTTGGGTAGTCAGGTATTCAATGGTGTTGGTCAGACCCAACTGGTAGCGTTTTTCTGCAAAATCGAATGCTCTCTGTGCCGCTTCCTGGGAGCGATGGGCGGAATAGTACTTCTGGATAGCGTTTACCGCATCATTGTGCGCTTTGTACACATCCTGTTTCAGTTTCAGTTCTACCTGGTATTTGTTCAGCTCCTGTGTTTGCACATTGATTTTCCCCTGCCGGGCGTTGAACTGGGACTGCCAGGCATTAAACAGGGGAATGCTCAGGGTTGCGGAGACGGTCTGACGGAAGTTGTTTTCCAGCTGGGTAAACACGCCGGGCGATGAGTACAAGGGCACTACCGTGGGCTGCATCACATCATAACGCGTTCCCGACACGTCAACATAGGTGCCGGTAGCTGATGAACCTGTAATGTTATACCCATCAAACTGTTTGTAGGTACTGGTCCAGTTGCTCCCCAGCTGCCCGCCGAGACTCAGAGAGGGCCATAGGTTAGAACGGGCAGCGCTCCAGGCCTTTTGGGCCGATTTCAGCTTGAGCTCACTACTGCGCACGGAAGGAATGTTCCTGATCGCTTCGGAATAGATATGCGCCGGGTTCAGGGTCTGCAGTGAAATGCGGTCTTCCATCGGCAACTCGGGAATCACGGCTTCGAAGGGAGACTCAAAATCAAGGTTTAGCAGGGCTTTGATATCAAGCACCGATGCGGTATAGTCAGATATCGCCGTGATCAGCAAGGCGCTGTCGCTGGCCAGTTGCGCTTCCAGCTGCGCCACATTCAACTCCGGTAAGCGACCTGCTTTCGCAAAACTGCGGGTTTGGTCCAATTGCTCGCTGGATAGATTCACCTGTTTTTCATTCACCCTGATCTGTTCGCGCGCCATCAGCACCCGCAAAAAACCGGTAGCTACGTTTAGCGAAACATCGTTCTTTAACTGGTCCAGGTCTGCCTCTGCAGCCTCCCAGCTGTATTTGTTCTTAGCAATGGTGTAGCGTTGGCGGAACCAGCCGAACAACAACACATCGGCGCTGGCACCCACGCTGATAAAAGAGTAACTGCCGTTTACAAACTGGTTGGTTGTGGGGTCAATAGAACGGCCCCGGCTGATGCCATAAGAAGGAGAGGCATTCAGCGAAGGAATCTGGGCGAGCTGACTTTGCTGTAAAGTAAGGTGGGCCAGGCGTTCGTTCAATACATTCTGCCGGATAGAAATATTATGCTCCAACGCAAAGCGAATCGCGTCCTGCAAGGTCCAGTTGACCTGGTCAGAAGAAGACTGCGCAAACGCGAAGCTGCTGCAAAACAATGCCGGCAATACGGCTAAAGCCCTGAAAATACGCATGATAGATAAAGTGAAGATCGTGATCTCAGCGTGCAAATATACTACCCGTGCACCTGTGATAGAAATAAAATATTGATCAAAGGTGAATATTCGGTAAACAGAGGCCTTTCAAAATTTTTTTGCCTTACCCTGTGTTTTTTTCAACAGATCGATTACATTTGCACTCCCAAATGGCGAGGTAGCTCAGTTGGTGAGAGCGCAGGATTCATAACCCTGAGGTCTCGGGTTCAAATCCCGATCTCGCTACTACAAACGAAAATCCACTCATACGAGTGGATTTTTTGTTTTCAGACCGTTCTGGCTTAGCAGATCACAGATCCGCATTATTGATCGTCAGGGATGCCCTTCGGGACACAGACAGCGACTAGATCAGGGACTATTCTTTACCTTCAATAATCTGCCGACTTATTTTATGGCAACCCAACTTTTTATTTTACAAGTTTTAAAGTTTTATTACAAATCCCATTAGAATAAATTGAAACGAAGTATATACCATTTCGTAAAAATGCAACTGGAATTTTTACTGAATGGAAACCGTTATATGCGCTTTCGTCAATGTTCAATAATTGTTTACCCATTAAATCTTTTAATACAACGTTTGTGGCTGCTGATTCCTCAGTAAAGTAGTCAACAAATACATTTTCCGCATTGGCAGGGTTAGGGTATATCGTAACAGCTCCCATTGAATTAGCCTTTTCATTAATAGAAGTTGCCAAACAAGCAATCTCAACCGGACTACTTCT
>DATJDO010000445.1:0-9310 GCA_035497375.1 Chitinophagaceae bacterium
GAGTTCTGGTCAGCGCTTCCTTTCATGCCGCCTGGTTTTTCTGCTTCAATCGGCGTTTCACGCTTCGTTACACCAACCGAAGGGGTTGTTTTTTTGGCAGGGACTACTTTTTTTGCTCCTTTGGCAGCAGCAGCTTTGGTAGCGGCGATGATAGAATCTTCTCTCATTACCTGGGCCAGTGAATCCGCAGTAGCCTGTGCAGCCATAGCGATGGCAGAGTCACTCTGAGCCTTCAGTACTGCAGCTATAGAATCCGCTTTTACAGCAGCAATAGAATCAACATTCGTTGTTTCAGCGGGCGTAGAATCTCCGCCGCAAGATGCAAGGGTCAACAGACCACCGGCAGCAAATAGTAGGAAGTACTTTTTCATCGATTTTAAAATTTTAGCAAAAGTAATTTAGTTCTCTATATAAAGTACAGTAATTGCCTTATTTCATAAGAGATTGTCCTACTTCTTTGTTAAAATAAGACCGATATACTATTATTACCGTAGCGCAGGGAATGTTCTGAGCAAAACAAATTGCACATTTGTACCCGCCTTTTTCCCGGACTTAAACCATATCTATGCTGCCTGTATCCCTTATCGTATCTGCCTGCAAGGCTCAATGGTCTGGCCCTGAAGAAGAACGTACAGTAAAATACCTGATTACAGACACCAGGAAAATAAGTCCGGATTTGCTAACGGCACAGGCACTTTTTATTGCTATCGTAACACAACGAAGCAATGGGCATTTGTATATTGGCGACGCCTACACTAAGGGGATCCGCTGTTTCCTGGTCTCGGAAAGAACGGATGCAGGACAGTACCCCGATGCCGTTTTCCTGCTGGTGAACAATACAGTTGCCGCACTGCAGCAAATTGCTGTTTATGTAAGAGCGCAATTCCATATTCCCGTTATTGGCATTACCGGCAGCAATGGGAAAACTATTATCAAAGAGTGGCTGTATCAACTCCTTGAAAAACAGGAACATATCATCCGCAGTCCGAAGAGTTACAATTCCCAGATCGGTGTTCCTTTATCGGTGTGGCCTATGGAGGCCACGCATACCCTGGGCATCTTTGAAGCCGGTATTTCCCAACCGGGAGAAATGGAACAGCTGGAAAAGATCATTCGCCCAACCATCGGCATCTTTACCAATATCGGTGAAGCTCACAACCAGGGCTTCCTGAACAGCCGGCAAAAGATCAACGAAAAGCTCCGGTTGTTCCGTCAATCCGAATTATTGATCTATTGCCGCGATTACCATGAGTTGCATGAGGCGGTTGCCTTGTTTGCCCAGTCGCTGAAGACCAATACCGCGCACCAGCTGCAATTGCTCTCCTGGTCCTATAAGCACGAGGCCGCGCTGGCGATACAGTCCCTCAGGAAAGAAGGGGGCCGCACCCAGATTACCGCTTTATACAAAGGGCAGGAGCAGGGTATTACCATCCCCTTTACAGATGCTGCGTCTATTGAAAATGCAATCAACTGCTGGTGTTTGCTGCTGTACAGGGGCCTTGCAGCGCAGGAAATACAGGAAGGTATGGCGACCCTGAAGCCGATTGCGATGCGCCTCGAACTGAGACAGGGAGAAAATAACAGTGTGATTATCAACGATGCCTATAATTCTGACCTCACTTCCCTGGGTATTGCCCTGGATATGCTGGAGCAGCAAAAGCAACAATCAGCCACCACTGTGATCCTTAGCGATATGCAGCAAACAGGTCGTGCAGAGTCTGTGCTCTATACCGAAGTGGCGGATATCCTGAAAGAACGGAAGATCAAGCGCTTGATCGCTATCGGAACTGCGCTGGTTGCGCACCGGAAACTGTTTGAGGGTAACGTACAGCTCCAGACAGCCTTTTTTGCCACCACTGAGGATTTTCTGCACCATATCCACGAGTTCAGCTTTGACAATGAAGCCATACTGCTGAAGGGAGCCAGGAGTTTTGCTTTTGAAAAAATAAGCCTGCTGCTGGAACAGAAGATCCACCAGACGGTGATGACGGTAAACCTCACCGCCATGAACAATAACCTGGATGCCTTCAGACGCAGATTGAAATCCGGCGTACGTACCATGGCTATGGTGAAGGCTTCCTCCTACGGAAGCGGCGGATATGAAATTGCCAATGCCCTGCAGGAGCAGAAAGTCGATTACCTTACGGTAGCATATGCCGATGAAGGGGTAGCCCTGCGGAAGGCCAGGATAGAATTGCCGATCATGGTCATGAGCCCTTCTACCCAATCTTTCGACCGTATGATCATCTGGAAGCTGGAGCCGGAAGTTTTTAACCTGCGTTCCCTGCACCAGTTTATAGAAGTAGCGAGGAATATCGGTGTGCAGCAATATCCTGTGCATATAAAACTGGATACTGGTATGCACCGCCTGGGTTTTATGCAGCATGAAATTGAAGCTTTGCTGCAGCTGATTAAAAATGAACCGGTGCTGCATGTGGCCAGTATATTCAGTCACCTTGCGGCTGCCGACGATGCGGCGTACCGCGATTTTACCCGTACGCAGGCCGAAGCTTTTGTGCGCATGAGTACACAGATATCGGATGCCCTAGGGTACCAGCCTTTAAGGCATCTGTGCAATACGGCCGGCATTGTACAGTACCCCGAATATCATTTTGATATGGTAAGGCTGGGCCTGGGCCTTTACGGGATAGATAGTAGCGGTGGGCTGGATGATCAGCTGCAGCAGATCAGTACTTTACGCACGACGATCGCGCAGATCAAGCATATCCCGGCAGGTGAAACGATAGGGTATGGCAGGCGTGGAAAAGCAGACAGGGACATGCGCATCGCTACCATTTGCATCGGCTATGCAGACGGTTATCCGCGTGCGCTGAGCAATAGCGGAGCTTATGTGATGATCAACAATAAGCCAGCACCCGTTATCGGTACCATAGCCATGGATATGTGCATGGTAGATATTACAGATATAGACGCCGTGCACGAGGGCGACGAAATAATTGTGTTCGGTGATGCCTTACCCATCCAGAAACTAGCCTCCTGGGCCGGAACCATCTCTTATGAGATCATGACCGGTATTGCCCAACGTGTGAAAAGGGTGTACGTCAATGAGTCCTGAGCCAGTTTAAAAGCTATAAGATTTTAATGGGGGTGATGCCTTGCCGAACCCACCTCAATCGGTATTCTTTTACGATTCTGTCTCTTCCACCCCTCCCGGGAAGGGAATGGAGGGTGGGTTTTGAGACCAATTCCTGATAAAAAAAGGGCAACAAAACATATTGTTGCCCTTTTTTAAAAATGTTCTATTTACTTACCTCAGGTCCACCACTTCAACGCCCTTGTACGCTTTGGGGTCAAACGTAAACAGTTTGTCGTCAACAGCGGCATTGCCGGCAAAATTGCTGATCGTATAAGTGTAATGGTTGCCATTCTTTTCGGTGATACTACCGCCTGCAATGGTACCGGAAGCTTTATCGACTAACACTTCAACCTTGCTGAATTGTTTGCTGGTATTGATGGGCGTCAGCTCAATGGCATCGCAGGTTTTGGTGCCTGATTTTTTGGTGCCGGCATATTTATATTTGTACTCCTTGTCGTAAAAATTAGTAATCAGTTTGGTCGGGGAAATTGCTTGTTCGCTGGGGTTGTAATTGTTGATCTGAACTTCGTTACTCTCTTTGATATAGGTCCATACCGTTTTATTGTCCGAGATAATTTCCTGTCCCTGTATGCTGATGCGGTATTTGCTGCCTTTCATATAGAAAGTGCCGCTTTTACTTTGTTTGGTTTTGCCGTTGGCACTGGCAAGGTTCAGGGTAAAATTGGCTTTCAGGGATTTTAAGCTGTTTACCTTCTGTGTTGCTGCATCGAGTATTGATTTTGCCTTGGCGTCTGTCTGTGCCAGCAGGGGTTGGGTTATGGTGAGTAATCCAAGGCTCAGGATTCCGATTAACTTTTTCATCTGTTTTGTATGTAGTTAGTGTTGAATAAACAATATAAGTAAGACCAGCAAAGATGCGCTATGTTTAAAGATAAGCTTCGAGTTCAGCTTCTGTTTTAACATACACTTCACGGGGCTTGCTGCCCACTGCAGGGCCTACAATGCCTGCTGCTTCTATCTGATCCATAATGCGGCCCGCGCGGTTATACCCCAGATTCAGCCGGCGCTGCAGGTTGGAGGTTGAGCCGCTCTGTGACTGCACGATCAGGCGCGCGCATTCTGCAAACAATTCGTCACGATTGCCGATGTCCAGTACCTTTCCGCTGCCTGCACCATCTTCTCCCTCGTATTCGGGTAGCTCAAAAGCTGAGGGATAGCCTCTTTGCGCACCGATAAATTCGACAATCTTTTCTACTTCCGGTGTGTCTACAAAAGCACATTGCAGGCGCAGTAGTTCGCTGCCGTGACTAATCAGCATATCACCGCGACCCACCAATTGCTCGGCGCCACCGTTATCCAGGATGGTACGGGAGTCTACCTTGGCAGACACTTTAAACGCGATACGGGCCGGGAAGTTCGCTTTGATGGTTCCGGTGATCACATTTACCGATGGACGCTGTGTAGCGACGATCAGGTGAATACCTACAGCCCTCGCCAGCTGTGCCAGGCGCGCTATTGGCATTTCCACCTCTTTGCCTGCCGTCATGATCAGGTCTGCAAACTCGTCGACCACCAGCACGATGAACGGAAGATATTTGTGTCCTTTTTCCGGATTCAGTTTGCGGCTGATAAATTTTTCATTGTATTCTTTGATGTTACGGGTTCCGGCCTCTTTCAGCAGTTCGTAACGGTTGTCCATTTCGATACACAAAGCGTTCAGTGTATAGATCACTTTCTTGGTATCAGTAATAATCGCCTCTTCTTCATTAGGCAGCTTCGCCAGGAAGTGTTTTTCGATCAGTTTGTACACTGACAACTCTACTTTTTTCGGATCGACAAGCACAAATTTCAGCTGTGAAGGATGTTTTTTGTACAACAGCGAAACGAGCACAGCGTTGATGCCGACAGACTTACCCTGTCCTGTGGCGCCGGCCATCAACAAGTGAGGCATGGTGGCCAGGTCCACGATGTAATTTTCGTTATCGATCTTTTTACCCAAAGCAATCGGCAGACTCATCTTATTGTGCACAAACTTGTCGCTGCTGAGCAAAGCACGCATGGATACGATTTGCTTATTGGCATTCGGAACTTCAATACCAATGGTGCCCCTGCCGGGGATCGGTGCGATGATCCTGATGCCTAAGGCTGCGAGGTTCAATGCAATATCATCTTCGAGGTTGCGGATCTTGGAAATCCGTACGCCTTCGGCCGGTACAATTTCATATAGGGTAACAGTGGGGCCTACCGTAGCACTGATGCGCTGGATTTCAATACCAAAACTGCGTAAAGTGGCGATGATCTGGTTCTTGTTTTTTTCCAACTCTTCTTTGTCCAGGGAGATCACTTCCTGGGCGCGGTCTTCCAGCAGATCGAGCGTAGGAAATTTATAGCTGGGCAGGTCGAGTTCAGGCGCATAAGGTTCATTGCTTTGTATGCTGATATGCCCGCTGACCGGCACCTCGGGTATAGCAGAGGTTTCCGGCTGCTTTACTTCAAAGGAAAGATCGAGGTCACTTTTTTTCGCCGGTTTTACGGGTGCTTTTTCGGGTATGCTCAGTTCTTCATTAACGAGGAGCGCTGCAGCATCGGCAGGCTTTTCTTCTTCCTCTGGTGTTTCATTTATATCTATAGTCTGAGTTACTCCGGGTTTTTCCACAATACCAAAAGGAACAGCTTGTTCCTGTGCCGCATGCGCAAAACGGTCATTGATGCTTCCGAATACAGAAAGACCTGCGGCCTCTTCCTCCTCTTCTTCTTCAATGGTCTCCGTCATTGTTGCCGGGCTTTCTGTTTCTTCAGAGGGCTGCTCTGTTATAAATTCTGCTTTTTCCTTTACCAGGGCACCAGCCAGGTTGGTACTCATTAACGCTGCTTTATTCCGCGCTTTACGGATCAGCGGCCGTATATCTAAAGAAAAAACGATGAACGCAACTAAGGCTGTAATGGCAAAAAGAATAAGTCCTGTACCCAGTTTGCCGATCAAGCCGTTCAGAAATACGATAGATTCGTTGCCCCAGGCTCCTCCCCAGGCGAAGTTGGAGCCAGGAAAAATGTAGGTCAACACCGGTGCTACAATCAACAGGAGCAGGCACACCCAGCGCAGGTATTTAGCCAGCCCGGATAAGCGTTTGTCATAAACAAGGTATAATCCCCACAGGCTGATCCACAGTCCGATCGTCAGTGATAAGATACCGATGTAATTGTATACCAGTATATGGCTGGTCAGTGCGCCAAGTCTGCCACCCCAGTTGGTGATGATACTGTCTTTATCGGTCAGGAAGGCCCAGTTGCTCCTTTTGGCCAGTAGTTGGTCCTGGTCTGCCTGCCATGTGAAAAAGTAACTAACGATAGAAAAGGTAATAAATGCCCCGATCAGGAGGATCAGGGTGCCGAAGCCGAGCCGCCATTGCCGCCTGGTGTTTGCGGTTTCAGGAGCAGAAGCATTTTTTGTGGTTTTATTTTTTTTTGAACTTGTGGCCATACACGTAAAAGGAAGAAGCGCAAATGTAAAAACTATTGTTGGGGATTGATCGTTACCAGGTATTTAAAGGAAATATTCTGCTTTTGCAGGCCATTTTCTAGTGGGAGGCTAAATTCCGGGGATAAACCCAACCTTTTGTGTGAAAAGGTATGTCTTCATCCGATATGCCGGAAATTCAAAAAATGCCGAAGCATCTGTAAGGAATCACTTTTCGCCGGAATGGCGAAAAGCCTTTGTGCGCGCAGGGAAAAGAAAAAATATTTCTCCATTTCATTGCAACTTTCAAAAAAAGCCGTATTTTGAACCGCAGTTGCGTAAAGAAATGGCAAGATTTAGCTAAAATAAAAGTTAAATTCCCGATGCCGTGAAGGTTGATTTTATTATGCTTTTGGCATGATTTGAACGACTGGCTTTTAACAATAAAACACATTGTACTAATATTTTTTAAGGAGAAACCATGACAAAGAAAAACATCATCAAACGGGTAAGCCTGAGTGCAGTACTGGCCATCAGCGCATCTTGTGCATTTGCCCAGGACGTACATTTTACTCAGTTTAACGCAACACCGCTTATCCTTAACCCTGCATTTACCGGTGGATTTGATGGTCCTGTCCGTGCGGCAGCTATTTACAGGAACCAGTGGAAAGGTATCTATCGTACGATCGCAGCTTCTGTCGATGCCCCGATTGTACGTGATATCAGCGGCGATGACTACCTGGCTGGCGGTATCCAGTTTTATAATGATGTAGCAGGAGATGGTAACCTGAGCAACTTTTCAGGTTTATTGTCCGTAGCATACCATAAATTTTTAGGACTTGATGGCAATAAAAGCTTGTCTGTAGGTTTGCAGGGTGGGTATACTTCAAAAACCATCGATCTCAGCCAGCTGTACTATGGTGCCCAGTTTAAAGACGGAGGTTTCTCCGGCGCTACTGGTACTTCCCTGAACAGCTCTCCTGTGCGTTACTTTACGGTCAATGCAGGTATCGGGTATTCTCAGCGCGTAAGTGATAATTTCAGTTTCTCTCTGGGTGTAGCCGGCAATAACCTGAACCAACCCAAAGAAACAATCAATAAGAAGGCAAACAGTGATGTAGGCCTGGGTATGCGTCTGGCTGCACAGGCGGGAGCGATCCTGTATACAGGGGAAAGGCTGAGCTTGCGCCCCGCTGTCCTCTACCAGTCCCAGACAGCTACTACAGAGATCATTGCCGGTAACGAATTTAACTATATCGTAGGCGCTGATCCTGAAATCCGCTCCCTGGCTACAAGTATTTTTGTAGGTGGATGGTACCGCAATAATGACGCGATTATGATTTCTGCCGGTATTGAACACCGCGGTGTGCGTCTGGGAGTTGCCTATGACTATACTACTTCTGATTATAAAGTCGTGAACAGTGGCGCCGGTGGTGTCGAAATATCACTGCGTTTTATCGGTCTGAACCCTATCAATGCTGCGCGTAACCTGGTTTATCCATGTTCCCGTTTCTAAGCCCTGAGTAAAACAAAAACAAAGCAAAAACAAGGCAGCCCTGGCTGCACAACTTTTATACATTTTACAAGAATAATAACGAACAAACGATATGAGAAAAAACTGGCTTCTCTTTGTACTGGCAACATGTATGGTAGCAACCCAACCAGATGCACAAGCCCAGAGCATGGCAAAAGAAAAGTATAGAAATAAGGCAAATGATCCTGTAAAGGATTTGCCTTACGAGAAAAAACTCAAATGGGCGGATGGCTTGTTCAGAGAGGGGAGCTACTTTAATGCTATAGAATATTATAAACAACTGAAGCAGGATCAACCCCGTTTGCCCTACCTCACTTATCAGCTGGCGGAGTGCAGTTTCCTGACAAGGGATTATGTACAGGCTGCAGGATATTACCAGGAGGCTTATGCTGCTGCTAAAGCATTGTACCCTGAAGCTAAATTCAAAGAAGCAGAGATGCTGAAAATGCAGGGTAAATATGATGACGCTATTGTTGCATTCAACCAGTTTATAACAGACAACCCTAAAACATTTAAAAAAGAAAAGAAACGGGCTAAAGTTCAAATAGAAGGTTGTGTGATGGCTAAAAATTCCATCAATAACCCTCAACCTTTTACGTTGAAAAATGCCGGACCTAACGTAAACTCTTCGTATACGGAATCCGCTCCTTACCCCCTGGGAGATACAGGATTGTTGTACTCTACTATGCGTCAAAACCAGGTAGTACAGGTAGACAAGCGTAATCCGGGTGCTTATGTTTCCCGCTTTATGGTGTCCACCAAGCAAAAATTTGTCAATGATGTAGATTCTTTCCAATGGGGTCTTGATTTTAAAGACGGTAACTTTAATACGCCACGTGCACACGTCGGCAACGGATGTTATAGCCCGGGAGGTGACCGTTTTTACTTCACACGCTGTCAGGAAGAAGATTCTATGGAAGTGATCTGTAAAATCTATGTTTCAAAATTCGAAAAAGCAAAATGGACAGAGCCTAAAGAACTGGGCGATGGTATCAATGAGGAAGGATCCAATACGCATCCATTCGTCGGTAAAGTAGGTAAAAAAGAAATCCTGTTCTTCTCTTCAAACAGGAAACTTCAGAGCCGTGGTGGATATGATATCTGGTATTCTGTATACGATCCTGTAAAAGGAACGTATCGCCGTCCGCAAAACGTCGGAAAACAAATCAACACGACTCAGGACGAACAGACTCCGTACTATGACAGCCGTGTAAACAAACTGTACTTCTCTTCTGACGGATGGGTAACCATGGGAGGCTTT
>DATJDO010000446.1:0-11156 GCA_035497375.1 Chitinophagaceae bacterium
TTCGGAACTGATCCGGCGCTACCAGGAACGCCTGTACTGGCACATCCGCAGAATGGTTGTCCATCATGAGGATACGAATGATATTCTTCAGAATGTATTTATCAAAGTGTGGAAAAACCTGGCAGAATTCCGCGAAGAAGCGAATTTCTACACCTGGTTGTACCGCATCGGTACCAATGAGACGCTCACCTACCTGGACCAGCAAAAGCGGCGCAGTGCCGTCACGATGTCGGAAGATGAAGAAGGAAACGGATTGTCCAATAAGCTGAGAGCGGAGCAGGGCTATGACGCTAATAAAATAGAATGGAAGCTGCAGCAGGCCATCCAGACCTTGCCGGAGAAACAAAGGGTGGTGTTTAACCTGAGGTATTATGACGAAATGCCGTATGAAAAAATGTCGGAAGTATTGGGCACGTCTGAAGGCGCCTTAAAAGCGTCTTACCATCATGCAGTAAAAAAAATAGAGGCTTTTCTCAAGGAACTTTAAACTTTTGGCTTGATCAACAGTCTTAATGCTATGAAACGGGCAGAACATATACAAACGGAATTAAATGAACTGGGGGCTTTGGTCCTCAATAATTTAGCGCCTAAAATGCCGTATGCTGTACCAAAAGGGTATTTCAGTACTTTGGCAGACGAGGTATCTGATCTTGTACACATCAATGAAATGACTGACCCTTCATTATCCTGGGATAAGAAAACACCTTTCGAAACACCCGGTCCGGCGTATTTTGAAGGTTTTGCAGCAAATGTACTGGCCAAAGTACAGGAAGCTCCGGAGCTGAGCAGGGAAAACCCCTACACGGTACCCCAGGGTTATTTTGACTCCTTACCGGGTATCATTACCGCGAAAGCCAAAGCCCAGGCAAATACCCCAAAACGGGTGCCGCTATTCCGCACTGCACGTTTGGCAGCCTCTATGGCCTTTATTATACTGGCCGGTTTGGGTGTGATGAAAATGAACAGTACCTCTTCAAACCGGTTCAGCCTGAATCATGTCTCCCAATCGGAGATCGATCAATATGTCACCGCCAACCTTGATGATTTCGATACAGACCTCATCATCAATGGTTTAGCCAGTGCAAGAACAGATAAAAAAATAGAATTATCGGATGCTGAGATCAAAGCTTATCTTAATGAGACAGGGTGGAACTAGTGCATGAAGCTTTGTGATAAATGAATACTATAATGAAACAGATTATTTTAATAATAGCGATTACCTTCTTTGGCTTGCAGGTGCAGGCACAGGGAGACGGATCAGGAAAGGTACGCGCAATGCGCGTCAACTATATTACAGAAAGGCTGAAATTACCCTCAGATCAGAATGCCCGTTTTTGGGCGGTATACAACCGGTATATGGACGAAAGGAGCGCACTCAGAGGCACCTATAAAAACCAGTTCCGGTCTAATGGCAAAGCACATATGAATCAATATGCCGCGAACCGCTTCGTGGACGACAATATCGAATACAAAGAGAAAGACCTGGAACTAAGCAAAAAGTACAAAGAGGAACTGTTGAAGGTGATCAGTGCAGAGCAGCTTGCGGATGTGTACCAGGCCGAGCGGGATTTTAAGAGAATGCTGATCGAAACCTTAAAAGACAAGTAATCACCTAAGCCACAACAGGCACTGAAAGTTCAAATATACTTCCCCGGGGTTTATTGTCACGGAGTACGACGTTGCCTTTCAGATAAGTCATAATTTTCTTGGTAAGGTACAGGCCCAGGCCTGTGCCTTTTGTTTTGCGGGTATCCTCATTACCGACACGGTAGAATTTCTCAAAAACTTTCCGCTTTTCTTCTTCCTGTATGCCCGGCCCCAGGTCTTTAATGCAGATCAGCGCCCTGCGTTGCTGTTGTTGCAGGACCACGGTTATGGGTTGATCATCAGGAGTATACTTTACGGCATTCTCCAGCAGGTTGTTGATGGCCATTTGCAACAACATCCTGTCTGTTTCTGCGGCAATACCCTCTTCTATCTGTGCGATAAAACGATGGGGATAGCGCATTTTATAGGCATCAAAACAAGACTGCACCAGACCTGTCAGCGATATCCTTTCCCAATCTCTTTCATACTGCCCTCCTTCCATCTGCGAGGCGATCAGGATATTATTGCATAACTCGTGCAGGCGGTCTGCTTCTGTAACGCAACGCTGCAATAATTCGGCCTGTTTTTGTTCATCGAGCTTATGCTTTTGCAAAGTCTGCAAGGTCAGCTTCATCGCCGCAATAGGTGATTTCAGTTCATGAGTAACAGAAAGCATAAAATTGTTCTGCTGGCGTGACAGCCTGTTGCTGAAGCGATGTGTCGTATATACGATGGAAGAGCCGACCAGTATCACAAACAAAAAAGTAAGCCCCTCTCCGAGGTATTGCTTACTCCGTTTTGACCTGCGCAGATTGATTTCTTCTTTCAGCCTTTCGTACTTGACAGGGTACACGGATGCATCCATACTTTCGCGTAAGGCAATAATCTCTTTATCGTAGATAACCCGGCTTTGCTTCTCAAGACTCAGCCACCAGAACGACAAGGCCGCAATGATATAGGCCAGCAACAGTATGTGGATGATACTCTGGAACTTCATCGTCTTTACGAAATCGCTTTGGGACGTTCTGCAACTTTACGCGCAGAACTCTTTTCAATACGAAGCCCGGTATGTAGCACTTCGGGCAGGTTTTGCTCTCTCATATTCTGCTCCAGTTTTATCTCGTAGCGACCTGCTTTGCTGAACAGATCGTCGAAACTCAATTCTGACACGGAGGTAAGCCCATCCGTAACCGGTATAGACTTGTGGTCCAGTACGATCATACGGCGTTGTTCGTAAATCTCTCCCATACCCGTACCCAGCCAGCGGCCCTGCGCATTGGCCAGGGGAATCTCTATCCTTGTTTTACGGAACACAGAATCACCGGGGGCTTTGACCAGCACATTCATCCAGATATTGGCATAGGGATAATTGTTGGTATGCCGCATAATGAAAAAGATATTGTAATGAATACCGGTATCGGTAATGTCCAAGACAAAATCAGGTTTAAACTCATAGGCCCACTTATTGGAAGGCACGGCATACGACTTCTGGTAATACGGGGAAGAAACACAGCCTGAAAGCAGTTGCAAACCCAAAATAAAAACGAAGGCAATTCTCTTCATCTTAATCTTTATATTTTTTAATGATCAGAGCACATTTAACACCTGCTCCTTGGCTTTCTCCAACTGGTCTTTCATATTCACAATGATCTTCTGAATATCAGCATCATTGGCTTTTGACCCCAGGGTATTGATCTCACGTCCTACTTCCTGCAGTACAAAACCCAGTTTTTTACCTTTCATCTCTTCACCATTGCTCAGTATTTCCCTGAAATAATTACAATGCTGCACCAGCCTGATTTTCTCTTCCGAGAAGTCAATTTTTTCTATGTAATAGATCATCTCCTGCTCCAGGCGATTCTTATCTATATTGGCTGCCGCTACCCAATCTTCGAGTGAGGTATTGATACGGGAGCGCATTTTTTCGATACGCAAAGGCTCGAAAGGTAGTATCTGCTGCAGCCCCTGTTCAATATTGTTGATACAGTTATTCAGGTCTTCAGCCAGGCTTTCGCCTTCTACCTTACGGTGCAATTTCAGTTTTTCTACAGCAGCGACGATCACTTCCCTCATCACCAGCCAATCACTTTCGGACAAAGCATCCTGTTCTGCACTGACCACTTCAGGCATTCCCATCAGTGTAGCTAAAATATTCTCCTGTGAAAGCCCGAGCTGTGCCGCAATTTCGCTGATACCACGGTAGTAGCTGAGCGCAAGATTGGTATTGATGGACATGGGTTTGGAGACACCGTCCTGTTTTACCTGTATCGTAATGTCTATTGTGCCCCTGCCCAGTCTGGTGTTTATGATACTCCTGATCTCGTGCTCATAGGGGCGAAGCAAAGGAGCAATACGCGTATTAAGATCCGACTGTTTGCCGTTCAGTGATTTTATTTCGGCCATCACCTGGTAAGCGCCTATAGCAGCTTCTTCCCTGCCAAAACCCGTCATCGAATACAACATAAATAATTATCGTGCGTTAAGTGTACAAAAGTCTGTAAAGGAACTTGAAAAATGCCATTTATTTTGAAATAATTTGAGGCAAAGTGCCGGCACGACCAGCATATCCTCCATTTACTGATCAAAATCTTATATTCGCCTGAATTTGATTCCATATTCCAATCATGGCTAAATCGTTAAAGCGCTCTTCAGAGCCGGACAAGGCAGATAAGATACTGGTCTGGATCGCTTGTGCAGTTTTCCTTACCCTGTCGGTGCTTTTTTATAAAGAAAGGATAGCATTTGCAGATACGGCAGCCTATGTGTCCCATATCATTGCCCGGAACACTTTCGAAGTGTCTATGCACAGCCGTTTTGTCGGTGCGCTGACACAAGTGTTTTTGTACCTGGGTATTCAACTGGGCCTGCCTCTGAAGGCGCTGATGATACTCTACTCCGTCAACTTTGCGCTGATCCCCATAGCTTGCGCGCTGATCTCTGTGCGCTGGTTCAAAGAAACCCGCACGGCCTGGAGTATTCTGCTATTCTACACCCTGATGAGTTTTTACATGTTTTACTACCCGGTGAGTGAATACCAGGTAGGCCTTGGCCTGTTTCTCTTCTACATAGGGCTGTACCATCATTACCAGGCAGGAGGGGTAAAACCGTTTGTTTTTGTACTACTCAGCCTGCTATTGATCCCATGTGTCATTTTTTGCCACCCGCTGGCTGCTCCCGTCTTTATCAGCTGGATTGTTTTTCAATTGTGCTGTGAACCGGCGCAAAAACGAGCACTGGCTTTGGTTACCCTGGGAGGCATAGCTTCCTATTTGGTCAAACGTCAATTCTTCTCCATCGAATATGAAGAAAAAAAGAGCGATGTCGTGGACAATTTTCTCAAATTTTCTTTTGACGAACTGGTGCAAAATTTAGGGCGGTCTTCTTTAAAAATAATCCTGCAGGATTATTTCCTGCTGATCATTCTTTCGGTCGCTACGATTGTTGTCCTCATCTGGCAGCATAAAAAACTGGCGGCTATCCTGTTCCCGCTTATCCTGATTGGCTGGTGGGTACTGGTCACTGTTTCTTTTATGAATGAATCCTATGATCATTATTACGAACATATGTACCAGGCCTTGCCTCTGTTTATTGCACTTGGCTTTTGCACCTTTGTACTTCCGGTGCTTTCCGCTGCTCCGCGGATCATTTTGCTGACGGCTATCATGGCGATCTCGTTTACAAAGATCGTCAACGGACAGGGCTGGCTGGCAGAACGTTTTGCCTGGATGAACCGCTGCTTTAAAATGATGGATACTTTACACTGTAAAAAAGCGATCTTTACACAAGAACATATACCCGGCGGCAGGTATTGCATGGCTTCGTGGGCTATACCCTACGAATCTTTACTGATCAGTTCCCTGGACGACCCGAAACAGAGTAAAATAATCCTGATGAAAGGGAACCTGGAAGATGCCCTGAAAGTAGACCGGGAAGTATTGGATGTAGATCCTGATTCGAACCCAAATTACCCTGTGCTGGGAGAAAAATACTTCCGCATTACCGGCGAACAATACTGTATCCCCCAAACCACGATAGATATACCCACCATAGAATACCTGAAAACGGGCAAAAAGAACTAACCTACATTGACAGATAACATTATGAACCAAACTGCACAAACCGATACACTTTCGCTTGAGAAGATTCACAACTTCGAGGGGAAATACCCCAAACAGTTATGGGCCCTGTTTTTTACCGAAATGTGGGAACGCTTCTGTTTCTACGGCAACAGGGGGATGCTCACCATATTTATGGTCGACGTCCTGTTGATGACGGAAAAGGATTCCAACCTGAAGTACGGAGCCATCCAGGCTTTTGTCTATGCCTTTACCTTCCTGGGCGGGCTATTGGCTGACAAAATACTGGGCTTCCGGAAATCGCTGGTCTGGGGTGGTATACTGATGGTGCTGGGCAGTGCCGTACTGGGCTTTAGTGCCAAAGAGTTTTTCTATGTAGGCATTTGCCTGATCATTGTCGGTACGGGTTTTTTCAAGCCCAATATATCTACTATGGTGGGTGAATTGTATAAAGAAGGCGACAACAGGCGGGATGCAGGCTTCGGACTTTTCTACTCCGGTATCAATATCGGCGCTTTATTTGGTGGTGCCATCTGCGTATGGGTAGGGAAAAGCTATTCCTGGAATCTCGCTTTTGGCTTGTCCGGTATTTTTATCCTCCTGGGCCTCATCGTCTTCGTGCTGACGAAAAAGAACCTGGGACCGATTGGGCTGCAGCCTGAACACAGCAGCGGCAATACCAAAGCACTGAAACGTAAAGAAAAGCTGGTCTACATTGGGTCTATTGCCGTATTGCCACTAGTGTACCTGATGATTACCAACACACGCTACACAGATCTGTTTATGTATATCGTGGGGCCGGTCACACTGATCTACCTGTTTTACGAAATGTCTAAACTGACTGCCGCGCAAAACAAAAAGATGGTCGCCGCGATGATCTTCATTGTTTTCTCCATATTCTTCTGGGCATTTTTTGAGCAAAGCGGCGGTTCATTGAACCTGTTTGCCAAAGACAACCTTCATTCCGAGCTGGCATTCTTCAGTATAGACCCTAATGTGGTCAACAACTCTTCCAATTCCTTTTTTGTTGTCTTGTTCAGTCCTATTGTAGGCTTGCTCTGGCTGGCCCTGGCAAAGAAAAAGATCGAACCGAATGCCATAGTAAAGTTTGGACTGGGCTTCCTGTTTCTGGCCGGGGCATTCTACCTCTTTTACTACACCCGCTTTTTCGTGGATGCCAATGGCAAAACCTCGCTGAACATCTTCACCCTGGCCTACCTGGTCATTACTTTCGGAGAGCTGTGCCTGTCGCCGATCGGCTTGTCGCTGATGACGAAGCTGGCACCCCGTAAACTGTGGGGTATGATGATGGGCATGTGGTTCCTGGCCAGCGCATATGGTCAATATGCTGCAGGCTTGCTGGGGGCAGGTATGGCAGATGGCGTGGAACAACTGTCTCTGACCGAAAAGCTCATGATCTATACAGATGGGTACAAAGACCTTGCATTGTACGCTCTGATCTCGGGAGCCGTACTGATCCTGATATCGCCACTGGTGCGGAAACTGATGCAGGATGTAAAATAACCTTATTTAATCCCGGAAAATGGATTCGAAGAGATACCTTGAATTGTCTGCCGAATACGAGGCCCTGCAGGAGCCTGCGGACCGCATCAATAAAATGGTGGAGATGGCCATTGAGCTGCGCAACTATGATGTGGAGCGCGCATTGGAGCTGAGCGAAGAGATTGAACGGTATTCGGAGCAGGAGCACTACAAGCTCGGGCTGGGCCGTGCCTACAATATCAGGGGTTGGTGCTACTGGCAGCAGGGCAATTATGACCAGGGGCTCAAAGTACTAAAGCTGGCGGAACGTATTGCCCGCGATGTCAAAGACCGTTCGCTGCTGGCGCGCATCTACAACAATTTCGGACACATCTACCGCGATATCGGTAGCCTGGGCAATGCACTCACCAATTTCGAAAATGCACTGGCCCTGAATGAGCGCCAGGGAGACCTGGCCTCTCAGGCAGTAAACCTGTCCAGTATAGCCTATATCCACTATGACCTGTATGACTATGAGAATGCGCTTGACTTCGCGTTGAAGGCCCTGCCGATACTGAAGAATGAAGACAGCATCCATAGGCTAAACCTCCTGTACCACATCCTTGGCAATATCTACTTCAAGCAAAACGAACAGCAGGAAGCCCTTGGCTACTTTGAAGAAAATCTGCAGCATTCGGATGTCGCTACGGGCATACATGCCCTGTCCCTGAGTGGTATCGGCAAAGTGAATTTTAAACTACAAAATACAGAACAGGCCAAATACTACCTGCTGCAGGGCATGAAGGAGGCTGATGAAATCGGGCAGCTTGAAGTGCAGATATCCTGCCGCTACTACCTGGCGCTCATTGAAATGGAGTACAACAAGTATGTACAGGCGGAAAAGATACTGCTGTACGCTATGGAGCTCGCAGGGCAATATAAAAGGCGGCACGATGAGATGAGCCTGCACGAGACCCTGAGCGACCTGTACGACAAAATGGGTAATATCCCCAAGGCATTTACCCACCTGAAAACGTTTGAAAAACTCAAAGAAGAAATCTTCCAGCAAACCACGCTGAATAAGCTGAGTAACCTCAAAATAAGACAGCAGGTAGAACTGGCCAACAAAGAAAAAGAAGTAGCCGAAAAGACAGCACAGCTCAAGCAGCAGTTCCTGGCCAATATGAGCCACGAGATCCGCACCCCGATGAATGCCATTGTCGGCATTACCCAGCTGCTGATCCAGAAACATCCCACGCCTGAGCAACTGCGTTACCTCGATGCCATCAGCAAATCGGCAGACAACCTGCTGGTCATCATCAACGACATCCTGGATATTGCCAAGATCGAAGCAGGGAAAATGACCATTGAAGAAACCGGCTTTTCGCTGCGCGAAGTGATCGAAACGCTCAGCGACATGCTGCAGCTGAAAGCAAAGGAAAAAGGGATCGAGCTCAGGGTATCAATTGACGAAAACATTCCACCTACCCTGCTTGGCGACCCGACAAGGCTGCAACAGATCCTGCTGAACCTGGCAGGCAATGCCATCAAGTTTACGGACAAAGGTTATGTAGCCCTGAATGTCTCGCAGGTCAGTACGGCCAACAACAAATTCACCATACGTTTTGACGTAACAGACACCGGCATCGGTATTGATGAGGAATACCGGAAGCAAATGTTTGAAAGCTTTACACAGGCCAGCTCCGATACAACACGTAAATTTGGCGGTACCGGCCTCGGACTGGCGATTTCGAAACAACTGACCGAGTTGATGAAAGGCAGTATTTCTGTGAGCAGTGAACTGGGCAAAGGTAGTTGCTTTACCGTTCAGATTCCCTTTAGTAAAGCGCTCAAAAAAGAAAGTCACCACAAAAAAGAAGCTGATAAAAATTTGGGTGCTTTGCTCTCCAAAACCTACGTACTGCTGACCGAAGACAATGAATTCAACCAGCTGGTAGCCATAGACACTTTGAAATCCCTGGCTCCGGGAATCAGGATTGATGTGGCGGAGAATGGTGCGGAAGCGGTGGAAAAAATCAAAGCTAACAACTATGACCTGGTGCTGATGGACATCCGCATGCCGGTAATGGACGGCATAGAAGCCACAAAAATTGTACGGGCTTTGGATGGTCCGAAAAGCCGTACAAAGATCATCGCGATGACAGCCAATGTGATGGCCGAAGATGTGCGCACCTATTTCCAGATCGGCATGGATGCTTATGTATCCAAACCATTTGAGCAGGGCGAACTGCTGAGTAAGATGGCCACATTGCTGGGTGCAAGCCCGGTTCCGGCAGCCGAAGAAAAACAAAGCCCGCAAAAGCAGCAGCGCAGCATACCGGACAAAGTAACCGACATGAATTTTCTGCAGCAGTTTACCAACAAGGATGTGGCCAAACAGGATAAGTACATCCGCATGTTCCTGGACAATGCGCCGAAATTACTGGCCCAGTTGCATGAGGGACTGAAGAATCAGGATTTTGGCATTATTAAGATTGCGGCACATTCGCTCAAACCCCAACTTTCCTACATGGGTATCAGCGAAGAGGTGAGTAATGTCTTTATGCTGGAACAAAGCGCAGGAGAAACTGCGCATTACCAATGGGTACCGGAATTGGTAGAGCATGTGGAAAAGGTATGCCACAAAGCATTTGAGGAACTGAAGGAGTATATGCAGCGCTAGTAAAGCCGCAATAGCGCATGTGCTGTTTTCCTGAAATCAATTAAAATATTACTTTTAAACAAAAACATGATCTATGAAAAAAATATTCCTGTTTTTAAGTTTAGCCTGTTTCCTGATCGCCGGATGCTCCAAATCTGAAAAAAAGTCTGAGACCCCACCAGTAATGGACTTCACGATAAATGGAGTGAGTGACCTCAACTATAAATTCGAAAAAGCATACCTGCCTCTGGCCTTTACCCTGGTATCCGGTCCTCAGGAAAAAGTTGATCTTACGCTTTCCGGCCTTCCAGCCGGCATGAAAGGAACCTTTGCTGCGGCAAGCGGCACCCCTACTTTTGCCACTACACTTGAGTTTACCCATACAGGCAAGGTAAATGCAGGCTCATACCCACTGAAGGTAATGGCGACGACTGCTGCAGGGAAAGTAAAAACAGTGGGCATGAATCTCATTGTTGTGGACGACTGTGGGAAACCAATGGCAGGAGCTTATACCGGTGAAGTGTATGTGGACGGGAAAATGGCCGGCACTTTCAGCAATGCATCTGCAAGCATCAAGGCAGATAATCCCAACAGGATCTATTTCAACCCTAACGATGTCGGAGATGCTATTATCCTGGACCTGAATTGCGCTGAACAGACTTTGGCTATCGCTCCGAATGGCGATTACACCTATACGGGCACCTTCACAACAAGCCCTGCCTATATCGAAATTCACGAAACCTCTTCAGCCGGTACGAACATTTACAAATTTACCCACCGGTAATAAAGAATATTCTGGAGCAGGAATACCCGGAGCTTCCGCGGCTACGGGACTGAAAACCGGTGCCCTCCATGCAAAGGGTTACAGGCGGGGATTATAGTGTTCCTTTTAAACCATACGGTCAGGACATGAACAGACAAAAGGCAAAAACGATTCTGAAGATCATTGCTATACCTACGATCTATGCTTTGTTGCTGAGAACGGTATTCGGGGAGTCTACCTGGAACGGCGTCTTTAATATGATGTCCAAGACATTTCTTTTTCTTTTGCCTTCAATAGTCGGAGCATTGACCGTTTTCTTTTCCAAAGAAAAACAGGCCCGCAGTTTTCTGTACCGTTTTTTTATGCCCTGGGTTCCGGTATTTGCGTTTTTTTTGATCACGCTGTTTTTTGCTATTGAAGGCTGGCCCTGCTTGCTGATGATCCTCCCCATATTCTTGCTGGCCTCTTCAATCGGGGGCCTTATTGGTGGCTATCTGAAAATTAAAAAGAAAGACAATAAACTCTACGTTTCTATACTGGTTCTTTTGCCTTTATTCTTGTCTCCGTTGGAAAACTTTATTGGCCC
>DATJDO010000447.1:0-11612 GCA_035497375.1 Chitinophagaceae bacterium
CCACCCCAGGTAACCTGTAAGGTTCTGAAAACCATATAGATTTTTCACACCTTATCCTTCACCCTTCAACACCAGCACATCCTTGATCAGCTGATCAATATCCAGCTTCAGGGTACCATTATAGATCCCGCGGATACGCCCGTTTTGATCTACGAGCAGGATATGCTCCGTATGCAGGAACTCCTTATTATCCTTTGTAAAACCCAGCTCTTCTTCAGCAAAATAGGATTGACGGGCCAGTGTATAGATTTCCTCACGCCTGCCGGTCAGAAAATGCCAGTTAGGGTTTGTGATGCGTTTCGCCTCCTGGTAAGCTTTCAGGCGGGGCACGCTGTCGATCCAGGGTGTAACGGTGTAAGAGAGGATCAGAACGCTGGTATCACCTTCAAAATACCTTCCGGCACGGGATAAATTTTCCGTCATTACCGGGCAGATGCTGCCGCAGGTGGTAAAGATAAAGTCCGCGATATGTATTTTACCCTGTACATCAGCATCGGACACTGTACACCCGTTCTGGTCCATAAAGGAGAAATGGCCGATCCTATGCCGAATGCTGTCTGCCACGCGATCCGGGTCGCTGATAAAAACAGGAGTAAAATCTGGTGTATTGTAATACGGAAGCCTTGACTGAGCCTCCCTGCAACGGCACAGGAATAAAAGCAGCAAAAGCAGGCCTGTATTAAGGTTGCGGGATACGTTCCGATACATTGACACAATTTTTAGTTCCAAGCAGGCCCGTACGTTTTCCATCGCGCACGATATAATTGCTGCGGACTTTCCCATTATCGTAAAACATTTTCTGAGGGCCTTCCTCATGGCCGTCCAGGTAATGCATTTCCCTAATCAGTTGCCCACGTTCATTCCATTCCTGCAACAGGCCATCGTACTCCCCGCGTCGGAAGCAGCATTGGAACTGCCTGCGACCACTGGGCCACCAGCGGGTCAGGGTACCGGTTTTGATGCCGTTGTCGAAATAACGCACTTCCTCTACCTGCTCCTGTGCATAAAAACGTTTCCAGGTACCATGTTCACGCCCGTTCCGATAGCCTGCTAGCTGCATCGTATCGCCGCTGGCAGCATCCAGTTGGTACACGATTCCGGAGAATACCTGTCCTTCCCGGTAGATCACGCCATTCCTGTTTTCCAGTTGCAGGAAAGCAGCATTGTATGATGATTGCCGGCCCGTGTCTGCGAAGGAAGTATCGCAGGAAACCTGGAAGAGGCACAGCAGCAAACTACTCAGAAACTGTACCTGCCGTACCGTAAAAACCGCTGCCATTGATATAAGGATCTGTATTGGTAATGTGGTAGTGATAAATACCCTCTGGGTAATCTTCCGTTTTGCCGCTGTGACCATGATAAGCATCCAGTGCGCTTTCAGCTACACTGCTGCCATTTTCTTCCGGTCCATACACCGGGAAACCATCCAGCAGGAAGCCAAGTAAAGCAGACTTCGAAGCCTTGACTGTAGTCAGGTATAAGGGCTCGACATGGTAATGATAGTCCCCTCCCTGGGCCGGATGCCCCCACCACTGGTCAAAGGATACAATCTCATTGGTGAGTGGCTTGTCGGGGCCTGCGTATTGATTAAACAAAGGCACACCGTTCAGCGACACGCCTATAGGCCCCAGCGGTGTTGCCGCATGCGTTGCAGCCTCAACAGGTTTTAAAGGTATCTTAAAGGTATAGTTGCGCGTTGCAATGGTATTCGGGTTTTTGGCAAACGTATAACCACCGAAAGTCGTACCTGAAAAGCTTTCGTACAGGCTGTTACCCGTTGGATAATAAACACTTTTATGATCCGGCGTTCCGCTTGTTTTGATGTACACATAAGTGCCGTCAGACGTAATGCTGCTGGCTCCGTATATTTTTTTATATATGGCCGGAACCGTATCCGTATTGACCGGATCGCTGTTGCCGCTGTCTTTGTCTTTCTTGCAGGCGATGGCCAGTATCGCCAGCAGCACACAATACAGTCCTCCTCTGATTTGTTTCATAGGCATTATTTTAAAATAGTACAACGACAAATTATTGCACAGGAAATTCATATGCAAGAAAATATATAGATTTTCGCCACATTCTTACCCCTTTTTCCGGGTCGGGGCATTCCCACTTCTTTCCAGAATTCAATAACTATTTTTGCAGGGTGAAAATACTCATCATCGAAGACGAAGACGCTTTGCGGGAGACATTGGCCACATCGTTGGCGCAAGAGCATTTTGTCATAGAGACTGCTGCGGATTTCCATGCTGCCCGGGAGAAGATCGGCGTGTACGACTACGACTGTATTTTGCTGGATATCATGCTGCCCGGAGGAAACGGACTATCTCTGCTGGAGGAGCTGAAACAATCAGACAAAGCGGAAAACGTGATCATTATCTCCGCCAAAGATGCCCTGGACGACAAGCTGAAAGGACTGGAACTGGGTGCAGATGACTACCTGGCCAAACCTTTTCATATTGCCGAGCTCAACGCCCGTGTAAAGGCCGTATTGCGCCGTAAAAAGCTGGATGGCAAGAACAGGATTGATATTGCAAACGTAGTGCTGGACCTTACAGAAAGAACACTCCTGATCGACGGCGAGCCTGTGGCACTGAACCGAAAAGAGTTTGATGTACTGAATTATTTTCTGCTGAACAAGAACCGCTTGGTGACGAAAACCGCCCTGGCAGAGCATGTATGGGGCGACAATATAGACCAGGCAGACAATTTCGACTTTATCTATTACCAGATTAAAAACCTGCGCAAAAAACTACAATCAGCCGATATAACGATCGAAGCCGTTTATGGAATCGGGTATAAGCTGGTACACAAATGAAACTGCTCAACCAATCCTTAAAGTACCTGTCTGTCTCTTTACTGTTTGTAGTGAGCCTTTGGGCGGTTGTTTTTTATTTCAACATGCTCAACGAAATTAAGGAGAGTATGGATGAAGGGCTGGAAAATTATAAGCGGCAGATCATTTATAAAGTACAGACCGACACGACTATCCTGCACCAAAACAATTTCGAAGAGGGATTCTTTGCCATCCACCCTGTACCGCGGGCAGAAGCACTTTCGGCCAAAGACCGTTATACCGATACCCTGATGTATATGCAGGATGCAGATGATGAAGCTCCGGAGCTTGAACCGGTACGCATGCTCAGCACTGTTTTTGAACAGGGCGGTCTTTATTACCGTCTGGACATTATCAACTCCATGGTAGAAGAAGATGACCTTATCAAAGAGTTGTTCCGCGAAGCCATTGGATTGTACCTGGTGCTCATCGCAGGCCTTATCCTCATCAACCGGTATGTACTGCAACGCCTCTGGCACCCTTTTTACAGCTTACTGGAACAGCTGAAGGGTTTCCGGCTAGGGAGCAACAAACCCTTTCCTATCGTCACCACAAAGACTAAAGAATTCTCCGATTTGCAACAGGCAGTGAAGGTTTTGCTGCAGCACAGCACAGAGCGTTATGAGCAGCAGAAAGAATTCATCGGCAATGCCGCACACGAATTGCAAACGCCCCTGGCCATTGCTACCAACAAACTGGAACTAATGCTGGAAAAAGGGAATTTCGACGAAGCACAGGCAGAAGGTATTGCAGCAGTGATGCAGATCATCGAACGTCTGGTACGCTTGAACAAGTCTCTATTGCTGTTGACCAAAATAGAGAACAAACAGTTCTTAAACGACGAAAGTATACCGCTGCATAAGCTGGTACAGCAAAGCGTCAGCGACCTGGAAGAAATGGCAGCCTTCAGAAAAATAAGCATCAGCCTGCCCGGACCGGCTATTCTTTTTGCCACGATGGACAATGCCCTGGCTACGATTATCGTTTCGAACCTGGTCCGGAATGCCCTGTTCCATAACGTAGCTTCCGGAATGATACAGATAGAGATTACAGGAACGACAATGAAGATCTGTAACAGTGGGCAAAACGAGCCGCTCCTCATAGAAAGACTCTTCAACCGTTTTTACAAGTCCGGAGCCCAGCAGGCTGGCACCGGACTTGGCCTGGCCATTGTCAAAGCCATATGCGACCTGTACGGCTTCAGCATTGCTTATGATTTTACAGACGGACTGCACTGTTTTACAGTAGACTTCAGCCCACGGCACTGACCATTCCGGCCTGTACCGTATTCCAGATTGTTTCCAATATCGCATAGTTGCTTTGCACTATGGATAGAACAAAACGACACATTGCCGCATGCTTCATGATAGTAAGCTGCTACCTCCCCGGCAAAGCCGGTGCACAAAACAAAAGTAGTCAGACGGATAAAGTAACGCATGCCGAACCGCTTTATTTTGACCTGGTACGCGACCTGGGTGCCCGCAAAGGAGAGCGGGAGCTGAACATCGGTTCGGATTTCACCGGCACAGCCACCTATAATAAAAATACCCTGCTGGCTGAATATGAATTTGCGCCGGTAGACCACTTGGGCTTTGAGGTGGAAGCCGATGTTGCGTTGCACAATGGCATTTTGCCCCAGGCGGAAGTACCCGGCAACAAACTGGAATGCATCAGGCTATCGGCACAATATTCATTCCTGGTTTCCCCCAGGTATCAGGCTACTCTGGCTGCCGGCTACACACAAATCGTTGAACTGACCAGCTTCAGACCTGGTGAAAATAAAAGGCTTATCAGTGGTACTGTGTACAACCCCTTCTTCGTGGCCGCCAAACGCTGGGGGAAAAATTTCCATACCCTTATCTATTGCAGCCCGCTCATTGGCCAGTATTTCGGGTCCGCCCGGTCCGACCTCAAATGGCAGCTCAACACCTCCCTGCATTACACCATACCGAAAACAAAAAACTTTGTCGGCATAGAATGTAACCAGGAGATCCGGCAAGGCAAAACAACCCTTACACTCCGGCCACAGGTAAAAATACAAATCAGTAAAAACCTTGCTGCAGGACTGGTAGCAGGATTACCGCTCCATCAAAAAGAAGAGCGTATCAGTTCTTTCGTGCGGATTATTTATGAACTCTAGTATTCCAGATTGTTTCCAGAATTGCCTGCTTTCTTTGTAAAAAAACGACATGAAGAAGATCATCCTGATTCCCCTGTTGCTGCTGGGTGCCTACTGCAGCCCTGCACAGGATATTGCCGAAAACCAATTACCCTCACTGGTACGCAACAGTTTTCAGAAAACCTTCCCCAGAGCCTCGGATGTGGATTGGGAAATGGACGGCAGCCACTTTAAAGTAGAATTTGAGACCGGACTCTTCGGCACAGACCATCATGCCTGGTTTGACCAATCAGGAAAACTGCTGCGGCATAAAGAAGCAATAGCAAAAAGTGAGCTGCCGGCTGCCGTACGCAGCAAGCTCAGTAAAGAGTTTAGTGCATACCGTACTGACGACATTGACAAAATCACTGAAGGTTTGGCAATCACTTATAACATCGAATTAAAAAGCTTCTCCGGAAAATGGAAAGCTGTCTTTGACAGTACAGGTCGTGTATTGGATAAGCGCGCAGATTAACCCAATACGCAACAGCTTACTTTTTGATGCTGAACGATTGCAGCGGATGAGGCCGGATCAGGTGATGCACAAAAGATTGTGGCCAGTATGGATCCTGCGGGTCCACCAATTTCAATTGCAGAAAGCCTGCCCCCTCACAATGGACCAGCGTATCTTTCCGCTGCGCTTGCTGGCAGGCACCGATAGACGCCCAATCGAACAGGTAGGCTCCAGGTGTAAACGTGGTCAGATCGATAAAATAGTCGATATCATAGTGCATGTTCAGCACATACACCTGCATATACTTACCCCTGTTCGGGCTTTCTATCCTAAAGATCAAGGTATCAATACCTCCCCCTGTGGGGTAGCTGAAACTAAGGGTATCTCCTTTGATTTGCGAAGGGTAAAAGTGGTCATTCCCGAAGCCTATATCCCGTGTCAGCGTATGCAAACGATAATTGGTTTGCCCTTCCCTGTATTGCAAGCCTGGCACAACGATCCGGAAACGCATATCGGCACACAGGCATTGCGCGCCTGATTGCTGTGTAAAGAGCAGGCAAATGAACGTTATAAAAGATATTCTTTGCAATACAGGCATGGCAGAGGACAGAACACTATTGCTACAGACTACGAACAGCAGAAATTCCATACGGAAGCCATAAAAAAAGCCACCTCCAGAAGAAGGCGGCGTTACCCTATAAAATTGAAGCCCTAAAAGCAGTATAAAAGTAACAGCAAGCTGTATTGCTTTGCTTTTTTAGTCCTAAAATCGTGGAAATTTCCTGAAGGTATTTTTACAGGGATTACAAATGCTCCAATTGATGTTGGGTCAGCTCACTTTCCTGGTCGCCTGTATTCAAGGTAGTAGCCGGTTCAAACAACAGTACCGACACCTCATTTACCGCCACCGGCCGGTGTTCCACACCCCGGGGCACGATGATAAATTCATTTTCCTCTATGGTTTCAGTCCTGTCGCGAAACTCCATCGTGAAGCTGCCTTTGACCACAAAAAACAATTCATCTTCATGGTCGTGTTTATGCCAGACAAATTCGCCTTTAAACTTCACGAGTTTGACATGCTGCCCGTTCAATTCGCCTACGATCTTTGGCGACCAGTGTTCTGCGAATAAAGACAGTTTTTGTGCCACATTTACCTTATCCATATCAACTTTGTTTTACACATAAAAGTAGAACAGAACAATCATTAACGGACATAAAAAAGCCGCCCTCAGAAGAAGGCGGCGCTACCCTATAAAATTGAAGCCCTAAAAGCATTATAAAAGTAACAGCGGTACTTATTGCTTTGTTCATTTTGCCCTAAAATCGTGGAAATTTCCTTTACATTTTTTTATCTCTGTTTCCTAAAATGACTAAGTCGCAAATTGCTGGATCACCAGCGCGTAAAAAGGATGGCAAGTCCAGATCAGTTTTTGTGCCGCTTCCTTCGCCTTATGCGAAATGATCACAAAACGATTGATCTCGTATTCTGCCCCAACGATTTCTGATGAAAAAGGAATCGGTTGACGAATAGAACTCAGGTAATTCAGGTTGGTCAATTCATCATCGCTGAGGTTTGAGAATTCGAAGCGAAGCGCGTAGGCACCGTTATCTTTCTTTTTCAGCGTCGTTAAGGCCGGGAAAGTATAGCGGCCGAAAATAGTCAGGATGTCTTTCACTTTATTGATTGCTGTTTCCATACCAATACGATTTTACAATGAATAACATAAACACTATTGCAAATATCGGCCGCTTCGCTCGCCTGGTATTTACATCACTGGGGGAAGCGGTTTATATAATTTACAACAAAAAAAAGGGGTTTGCATGATGCAAACCCCTTTCAAAAAAAAACTGCATGTTTATGCTCTTTCAATCACCACAGCAAAGCCCTGTCCTACCCCGATACACATCGTCACGAGGGCGTAGCGTTGCTGACGTTCCTGCAGTTCCAGTGCCGCACTGTTCAGGATACGCGCTCCGGTCATACCCAGTGGGTGTCCCAGAGCAATCGCACCGCCATTCACATTGACACGGGCATCGTCGTCAGCTATGCCCATCGCGCGCAGCACAGCCAGGCTTTGAGCAGCAAAAGCTTCATTGAGTTCAATAATATCCATATCCTTCAGTGACAGGCCCGCTTTTTTCAAAGCGATTTCCGATGCAGGCACCGGGCCAATACCCATAATGCGGGGTTCCACACCGGCCACACCACTGCTGACCACGCGGGCACGCGGTGTCAGGTTGTGTTGTTTGAGTGCCTCTTCCGAAGCCAGCAACAACGCCGCGGCACCATCGTTCAGACCGGCTGCATTACCGGCTGTCACCGTACCTTCTTTGCGGAAAGCGGGGCGAAGGCCTGCCAGGCCCTCTAATGTGGTGTTGGGTTTCGCAAACTCGTCTGCGGCAAACAGTTTCGGATCACCTTTCTTTTGTGGAATCGCCACTGTCATGATCTCTTTAGCCAGGCGCCCGCTTTGCTGTGCTACTGCCGCTTTTTGCTGCGAATGCAAGGCAAAGCGATCCTGGTCTTCACGGGATATTCCATCCCGGCTTACCAGGTTTTCAGCCGTATCGCCCATGCTATCTACACCATACATTTCTTTCATCTTCGGATTGATAAAGCGCCAGCCGAAGGTAGAATCGAACAGTTGCGCATCATTGCCAAAAGGAGTACTGGTCTTACCCATCACCCACGGACCGCGGGTCATATTTTCCACACCTCCGGCGATCATCAACTCTGCATCACCGGTCTGTATCGCACGGGCAGCGGCCATCGCGGCCGACAAACCGGAAGCACACAGACGGTTTACTGTTTCTCCGGGTACGGTATAAGGCAAACCTGCCAGCAAAGCAGCCATACGGGCCACGTTACGGTTGTCTTCTCCTGCCTGGTTCGCACAGCCCATGATCACGTCGCCGATCAGGGCCGGATCGAAACCATTGTTGCGTTGCATCAGTTCTTTGATGACCATAGCGGCCAGATCATCCGTACGGATACCGGCCAGAGAACCTTTAAGGCTGCCGACCGGGGTGCGGATGCCATCTACGATATAAGCACTTTTCATTTGAATAATATTGATTGCATTGTCAAAAAAGAACTCAAAAGTAGGGGATTTGTCCTTTCCGGCACACAAGAAAAGGCAGCCCTGTCGATACAGGGCCGCCCGGTGTGGATTTTTGTATTTTCTTTATTGTTTTGCGCTACGCTGTACCCTGCCGCTGATACCAATGCTCAGTTGGTACAAGAGGCCCAGGGGAATAGCCACCAGCCAGATGCTCAGCCAGTCCGGCGGTGTAATGACTGCTGCCAGCAGCATAATGATCAATATGGCAAACTTATAATACTTTTTCATGATTTCCGGGGTCAGGAAGCCAACCCGGGACAGGAAATAAACCGCAACCGGCAATTCGAACACTATTCCCATACCCAGCACCAGGTCACTAAGCGTATCGTAATAATTGGATATGGTAATGATGTTTTTAAACTGCGGGCTCAGCTGATACGTCGCAAAAAACTGGATGGTAAACGGCACGATTACAAAATAAGCGAACAACACCCCGGTAAAAAACAACAGAGACATACTGAATACCAAACCTCTTGCACGCGCTATTTCTTTTGTTGTCAGTGCGGGTTTGATAAAGCTCCAGAGCTCCCAGGCCACATAGGGAAAGGAGACGATAAAACCGATGATCAGGGACACCGAAAAGCTCATCATAAACTGGCCGGACAACTCCGTATTCTGAAAGGCAATCTCGAAGGAGCCGAAGCATAATGCGTCAGTATGGATCATCATACCCAGGGTGCATAATGCCTTGTAAGAAATAAAATCTGCACGTGAAGGCCCCAGCAGGATGTTGTGAAAAATCCACTCTATATTGAAGAACACGATGATCGAAGCAACAATAACAACAGCGACAGAACGGATGATGTGCCAACGCAGGTCTTCTACATGATCCATAAGGGTCATGTTGCCTGTCTGATCGCGGAAGCGGGTCAGGCTGGTAATGATACTCATAATTAAAACGGTTTAGCGTGTCAACAGGAAAACGGAACTATTATTCAGCCGTTTTTGTTTGCGGCTCTTTCATGCCGTTTTCGATATCCTGGCTGATACCATCTTTTGCTTCTTTAAAGTCGCGCATGCCTTTACCCAGGCCCTTTGCCAGCTCCGGAATTTTCTTTCCTCCAAACAGGACAACCACTACAAGCAATATCATGATCATTTCAGTGCCACCAGGCATCGACATCAATACATCAGGCACAATATTCAGGATAGTCATAATCGGGATTTTTTATGGTTAAAACAGTACTTACGCAAAAAAAAGAGCTGCGGATGTGCCGGGTACACAGATAATTTTCTGTATCATACACAGCATTTACTGACAAGCAATTAATCAGCATCATAACGAAAGCTCTTAAACCTTTAGATGAAACAATTACTACAGAAGATCAAAGTGCATTACCAACTTGCGCTTATTTTCCTCGCTGGCATAGGTATAAGACTATATATGGCCGCTATCGACCCTTTTCTTCATGAATGGGACGAACGCTATCATGCCCTCGTCGCCAGAAACATGATGAAAACCCCATTGAAACCCATGCTTATAGCAAAGCCCTTCGCATTATACGATCCGGAGCAATGGTGTTGCAACCATATCTGGCTGCACAAACAACCCTTGTTCCTGTGGCAGATGGCCTTATCGATGAAGCTATTCGGCGTTTCTGAGTTCACACTCAGGCTGCCCAGCGTCCTTATGGGATCGGCAATGATTTTACTCGTGTACCGTATAACCCTACTCCTTACGACCAACAAGCTGACCGCAATCCTTGCGGCCATGCTGATGTGCTGCTCCCACTTCCAGCTGGAACTGATATCCGGGAAGAATGGCATGGATCATAACGATGTTGCATTCGGCTTTTACATACTGGCCAGCACCTGGTCTTATCTGGAATACCTGAAGCGGCCTAAATGGTACTGGGCAGTAATAACAGGTTTGTTTTCAGGATGTGCGATCCTGAACAAATGGCTGACCGGCCTGCTGATCTTTTTACCCTGGGGTGTAAAAGTGGTGTGTACCAAAGCGGGCAAGCGCCTAAGTGCTTACGGCAATTTTTCCCTGGGCCTTTTGGTTTGTATAGCCGTTTTCCTGCCCTGGCAATTGTTTATTTTACATGCCTATCCTTCAGAAGCGCGCTATGAATTTACCTTGAATAGCCGTCACATCTGGGAAGCCGTGGAACGGCATGCCAGGGACAACTGGTTTTATTACGATAATTTCAAATCCTATTTCGGGGAGATCAATTATTATCTTCTGACTCCAGGCATCTTCATCCTGTTGCTGAAATATACACAAAAGCGCATCGAAGCCATGACATTGATCGGCATGTTCCTGCTGATGTTTGTCTTCTTTACCTTTATTGTCCAGACAAAAATGATTTCTTACTTCTTTGTCGTGGCCCCCATCGGTTTCGTCATGATTGCGGTTTCTATGAAAGGCTTAATCGCGCTCTTCCGCTACAATAAAGTAATGCTGGTTGCGCTAACGGCCATCTGCCTGTTTAAAGCGCTGAACCCGCTTGACATCTATGAATCAAGGCAAAATAATGCGCAGCGGGAGCACATGATCCGGCGTACAGAAATTTATAAAAATCTCAGCAAACTAATGCCGGACTCCGTACGGGTGCTGATCAATGTTCCCGAGTTTGAGCACCCCAATGTGATGTTTTACAACCCGCAGCTTACGGCCTATCACTACTGGCCTTCAGAGCAGGAACTGGCGATGCTGGAGCGGAATAAAATCCCGCTGGCAACATTTAATGATCATAACCAGTATATACTGCCGGAGCACGTCAGGCGTTATCCTTATCTGTCGACAGTAGCGGCCGACCTGAATTTTTAGAAAGTCCGCTAGCGGATCGCCCACTCGGTGATGCTATTGGCCCATTCGGCCCTGTGCGGAGTCTGCACTTTGATGTAATTGTCGGTGTAGCCTTCCATGATGCCGTTTTTATCTGCAGACTCCCAAAGTACTTTACGGCTGGTACCGGCAAACTGCTGTGTAAAGTATTGCAGCTTCTGATGAGAAAGGTTGCGGAGTATTTTATTGCGTTCATGACGCTCCTGCATGGGCACTACAGGTTTGATGTCCAAGGCATGGGTATTGGC
>DATJDO010000448.1:0-3912 GCA_035497375.1 Chitinophagaceae bacterium
AAAAAAAGCAGAGATGCGAAACAGGTCTTCTACCGGTGGGTTGATGGTATGCCCGTTTTCATGCGCATTTAGCTTCGAACGGCTGATGTGCAGGCTTTCGGCCATGGCTTCCTGGCTTAATTTCTTCCGCTGCCGCAAAAATTTCACATTCTCTGCCCAAAAAATTTTTTGATCTGACATTTTATTTTGTTATTATTGGTATCCAATGTTTGGTATTTATAGTATCAAAGTTACAATTAAAAATTGAAAATGCTATGGAAAGGCACATTGTTCATTGCGATCTGGATACGTTTTTTGTTTCGGTAGAACGCCGTATGAATGCAGACCTGGAAGGAAAACCGGTACTGATCGGCGGTAGTTCAGACAGGGGGGTTGTGGCCTCCTGTTCTTATGAAGCCCGGAAGTTTGGTGTGCACAGTGCCATGCCTATGCGTATGGCACGGCAACTCTGCCCCGAAGCGATATTGGTACGCGGTGATCACGATAAATATGCGCAATATTCGCGTATCGTCACCGACATTATTGCCGAACATGCTCCCGTGGTGGAGAAAGCCAGTATCGATGAGCATTACATGGACCTGACCGGTATGGACAAATATTTCGGCTGCTGGAAATGGGCACAGGAATTGCGTCAACGGATCATCAAAGAAACACATTTGCCTATTTCCTTCGGCCTGTCTACCAGTAAAACGGTATCTAAAATAGCCACCGGTGAAGCCAAGCCCTGCGGGGAAAAACAGATCGTGACCGGCGGAGAAAAAGAATTCCTGGCACCGCTGTCCATCAAAAGAATTCCGATGATCGGCGACAAGACGTTCAGTAAGCTGCGGCATATGGGCATTGCGCGCATCGACGCCGTACAAAAATTGCAGTTGTCTGTAATGGAACGCGTGCTGGGGCAGAATGGCATTGTTATCTGGAAAAAAGCAAACGGCATAGACGATTCTCCGGTAGTGCCTTACTCCGAGCGCAAAAGCATCAGTAAGGAAAATACGTTTGCACATGATACGATAGATATGGTTTTGCTGAAAAAGCATATTACCAGTATGGCAGACGATCTGAGCTTCGACCTGCGCAAAGAAGGCAAGCTAACCGCCTGTGTAACGCTGAAAATACGCTATAGCAATTTCGAGACGTATACCAAACAAGTGCACCTGCCCTATACCTGCTCGCAGCAGATCCTTACAGAGAAAGCACTGGCTCTTTTTGAACAACTCTACAGCAAGCGTATGCTGATCCGGCTGATTGGGGTAAAGTTCAGCGACCTGGTAGGTGGCAGTTACCAGATCGACCTGTTCAACGATGCCGTTACCGACATCAACCTGTCTGCCGCTATGGACAATATACGCAACCGCTTTGGCCTGGACACGGTACAGCGTGGCCTTAGAGTGGAAGAACTGAAGCAGCGGGATAAGAAAGACAGAAAGTATGTTGCTTAATGTACACAGCTACTACAGCCTGCGCTACGGCACCCTGAGCCCGGACGATATCATTTTGCTGATGAAGCGGTATGGCTATCATACCGCCGTGCTCACCGATATCAACAATAGTTCAGGCTCCATAGCCTTTGTGCAAAAGTGCCGGGAACATCAGCTCAATGCGCTTGCCGGTATGGAGTTGCGCAATGGTGATGAATTGCTGTATATCGCGATTGCGTGTAATAACGATGGCTTTGAAGAGATCAATCGTATGCGCAGCGAGGCCAACCGGTTCCGGCAGAAAATTGCTGCCGATGCTCCAGCCTTCCATCATGTATTGGTGGTGTACCCGTTCGGGAAAAAAAACGTGACGGAACTGAAGGATAATGAGTATATCGGTATACAAGCGACGCAGCTGAATAAAATACGCTTTGAACCGGCTGCCCTTCACGGGCGCTATGTGATCTGGCATCCGATTACCTTCGGCAAGCCTTCAGACTATACTCTACACCGGCGTTTGCGTGCGATTGACAACAATTTACTGATCTCCCAACTACGGCCGGAACAAATAGCGGCACCCGGTGAAACATTTATTCCAAGGGATGGCCTGCTGGAAGCCTATAAAGACTTTCCGGCCATCATATCGGCTACCGAACAGCTGTTGCAGCAATGCAGTTTTTCATTCGATTTCGAAGCGGTGAAGAACAAGCAAAACTTTTCAGGGTCAAAAGAAGATGATGACGAAGTGCTGCGCAAACTTGCCTATGAGGGGCTAGAGCACCGGTATAGGGCCGACAATGAAGTGGCCATAACGCGTATGAATATGGAACTGGACATCATCAGCAATCAGGACTTTTCTGCGTACTTTCTCATCACCAATGATATCTGTGCGTATGCACGCAGCCGCGATTTTCACTATGTAGGGCGGGGCAGCGGGGCCAACAGCATTGTGGCGTATTGCCTGGGCATAACGGATGTGTGTCCGATCAAACTGAACCTCTATTTCGAGCGCTTTATGAATCCTAAGCGTAAAATTCCACCTGATTTCGATATCGATTTCAGCTGGATGGTCCGGGACGAAATCTACGCCTACCTTTTTGGTAAATACCCGGGCAAGGTGGCCTTGCTGGGTGCGATGAGTACTTTTCGCTCGCGCTCGGTGATGCGGGAACTGGGTAAAGTGTATGGTCTGCCCAAGGGCGAAATAGACCGTATGGTGCATGACCCCGAGCACCTGCTGAATCAAAATGAAGTGGTGGGTATGATCAGGGGTGTATGCAGCCAGATGCATAAATTTCCGAACCAGCGTACGATCCATGCTTCCGGTGTGCTGATTTCAGAGTTGCCACTGACGTATTATTCAGCGCTGGACTATCCACCCAAAGGGTTGCCCACCACACAATTCGATATGCATATTGCTGAAGATATCGGTTTCGAAAAGTTCGATATTCTGTCGCAGCGTGGCCTGGGGCACATTAAAGAATGTGTGGCGATCATCAGAGAAAACAGGAATGAGGAGGTAGATGTACACCGGCCTGAAGATTTTTTTGCCGATCCGTACATTGCAGAACAGTTACGGTCAGCCAATACAATCGGTTGCTTTTATATAGAATCTCCTGCAATGCGCCAGCTTATTGCCAAACTGGATTGCAAAGATTACCTGACCCTGGTAGCAGCAAGTTCCATCATCAGGCCCGGAGTGGCTTCCAGCGGTATGATGGGCACCTACATTGAGCGGCACCGCAAGTTGGATAAGGACTCAATACCGTACCTGCACCCGGTGATGAAAGAACAGTTGGAAGAGACGTACGGCGTGATGGTGTACCAGGAAGATGTGATGAAAGTAGGACACTTTTACGGCGGCCTGGACCTGGCAGACGCTGACGTGCTGCGACGGATGATGAGCGGCAAAGCCAGGAACGAACAGCGCATGCGGGAGATCGAAACGAAGTTCTTTGCGCACACTGCGGCTATGGGTTATGAAGAAAGTACGAGCCGGGAGATCTGGCGGCAGATGGAAAGTTTCGCCGGCTTTTCCTTCAACAAGGCCCACAGCGCCAGTTATGCGGTAGAAAGCTACCAAAGCCTGTTCCTGAAAACCTATTACCCGATGGAGTTTATGGTGGCCGTCATTAATAACTATGGCGGTTTTTACCAGCGGAAAGTATATGTCAACGAAGTAGCACGAACGGGTGCGGTCTTGCACCTTCCCTGTGTGAACCATAGTACTACGCGGGCCTGCATCCGGGGCAAAGAGGTGTACCTGGGCTTTGATTGCCTGCAACACCTGGAGCAGCAATATGCAACGCTGATTCCCTTGGAACGACAGGAGAACGGCCCCTTCCGCAGCCTTGAAGATTTTGTGCTGCGCACGGGCATTACTTTGGATCAGCTGATCATCCTGGTCCGTACAGGTGCTTTTTCCTTTACCGGTATCGGGAAAAAAGAATTGCTCTGGGAAGCACACCTGCTCCTCAGCAGTACGGCAAAGCGC
>DATJDO010000449.1:0-2371 GCA_035497375.1 Chitinophagaceae bacterium
GGCCCTACAACACCAGTAGGCATTCCGTATAGATTCCTCCTTAGGTCGGAAGGACAAACAAAAAATAGCTGTAGTAGTACCGTTTACGGAACATCGCGTTTTTACCCCCATCCCGCTACGCGAACTTCCCCTAAAAGGTGAAAGAAGAGTACGCTTATTTTACACTGGAGCTTGATACCCCCTGGCTACTCCTACGCAGGAGAAGCAGGCACATTGCAGGTTTCTAACGATACGCGTCTTGTAGTGAGGAAACATACATATTGCAATTCCTAGACGATGCATCTTGATTACGCTATTGTCCCCGATATACCAGGGTATCCGGGGCAAAGTAATTTTCAGACAGCTGCTGCAATCCTATTGAAAAAAAATCAACTCACCTTGGTGATCTTCAGGGTATTGGTAGCTAAATGCTCCTGCACCGGCATGCTACAGGTATTGATGACCACATCTCCCTCTTTGAGTAAGCCTTTGTTTTTCAGAAAATTGATCTGGTCACTAATCATCTTATCGATGTCTTTTTCTATCTCGTAGTAAAAGGCCTGTACGCCCCAGCTCAGGCTGAGCTGATTGACCAGGGTGTGGGTCTTGGTAAATACAAACAAGGGAGAACTGGGCCGGTAGCTGGACAGCATAAAACCCGTATAGCCGGATTGTGTCATCCCGATCAGCGCATTGGCCCTTACATCGCGGGCAATCTCGCAGGCATTATAACAAAGCGCATCACTCATAAAAGAAGGGGAATGCGGTTGTGGGGTCAGGTTGCGGTTGTACACCGTTTCTTCTTTCTCTACTTCGTTGATGATGCTGACCATGGTACGGATCACCAGCTCAGGATATTGACCCATAGCCGTTTCTCCGCTCAGCATTACCGCATCTGCACCTTCCAGCACAGCGTTGGCCACATCAGTGATCTCGCTGCGGTTTGGCCGCGTACGGTCGATCATGCTTTCCATCATCTGTGTGGCAATGATCACCGGTTTGGCCCGGTGGATACATTTTCGGATGATGTTTTTCTGGATCATCGGTATGCGTTCCAAAGGCAGCTCCACACCCAGGTCGCCACGGGCCACCATCACGGCATCTGAAGCCAGGATGATTTCGCGCAGGTTGTCCAGGGCCTCTGGCTTCTCTATTTTAGCTATAATCTTGGCGTCATGATTCTTGGATTTGAGTATCTCCCGGAGCCCATTGATATCGGATGCCGTACGCACAAAAGAAAGTGCAACCCAGTCGATGCTGTTCATCACGATAAAATCGATGTCCGCCAGGTCTTTTTCGCTCAGTGAAGGCATCGATACTTTTGTATCGGGCAGGTTAATGCCTTTTTTAGAAGTCAGGAAACCGGGGGTAGTTACTTCTACCTTTACACGGGTATCGGCGCCTACTTCCAGCACTTTCACTTCTATTTTTCCATCATCGATCATAATGGTTTCGCCCACCTTTACATCTTTGTGAAAGTCGGGGTAAGATAGGTAAATACCATCCAGGTTACCCAGGCGGTATTCATTGGTGAAGTAAAAGGTATCGCCTTTTTGCAAAGCCAAGACACCGTTTTCAATCTCACCGACCCGTAGTTTAGGTCCCTGCAGGTCGGCCAGTATAGCAATATTTAAGGGAAAAGAAGCATTGATCTTGTTGATATGCTGGATCACTTCCAGGTGTTGCTCGTGGGTGCCGTGGCTAAAATTGAGGCGAAACACATTGACGCCTTCGTTGACCAGGGCCAGCAGTTTATCATAGGTATTGGAGGCAGGGCCTACGGTAGCTACGATCTTTGTTTTATGAAGCATGCAGTAAAATTAAGTTAGGATAAAGTACCGGTTGTGCAGGAAGCTTGTACGGTAACGGGGAAATTGCAGGAGTTGGCGATAAAACAACGTTTATGCGCTTCTTCGTGCAATTGCAAAGCTTTTTCCTGCATCCATTCTTCCGCCACCATCACATTGGGATGCAAGGTAACTGAGGAGAAATGCCCAGGTCCGGTAGAAGGCTCTGTCAGTGTCCCTTCAGGTTTATCGGTATAAGCGTGTACCACGATGTCATTGTCTGCACACAGATGCAGGTACCAGAGCATATGGCAGGAAGAAAGCGAAGCGACGAAGAGCTCTTCGGGGTTGTATTTTTCAATGTCTCCGCGAAAGGCGGCGTCGGAAGACGCTTCGATAATGGGTTTTTCTGCAGACCTGATAGAGTGGCTGCGGCTGTAAACTTCGTAGTTTTCTGTGCCAATACCGTTGTTGCCTGTCCAGGTGACGTCAAGGGTGTAATGGTGGTGTTTGTTGGTCATTGCCCTTTATTTTTTTACAGGACAAATGTAACCTTCTTCTGTACAGAACAAATAAAAGAAGCATTATTTTAACGTTAGTAGCAG
>DATJDO010000450.1:0-18801 GCA_035497375.1 Chitinophagaceae bacterium
ATCTGGTGGGTACCGGGCGCTTTAATCAGGCAGCAAGGACTCCGCGCCTTAATATCTTACTGGTTCAATCTTACTTTTTAATCTCTTCCCGTATGTCGGCAATGATCTTTTGGGCAATATTATTGGCCGTTGTTTCGCTGCCGCTTTCTGCATAAATCCGTATGATCGGTTCCGTGTTGGAAGTACGCAGGTGTACCCAGTCGGTATCAAACTCGATCTTGAGGCCATCTTCGGTATTGATGGGGCGTGATTTATACTTTTCCTGTATCGCAGCAAAAATTTTGGGTACGTCCAGTCCTTCGGGTAACTCTATTTTGTTCTTGGAAATGATATAGTTAGGATAAGTATTTCTCAGTGCTGAAATGGTTTTTCCGCTTTTGGCCAGGTGTGTCAGGAACAGCGCAATACCGGCCAGGGCGTCACGGCCATAATGCAGCTCGGGGCAGATCACACCGCCATTACCTTCTCCGCCTATTATTGCGTTGTGAGCTTTCATTTTCTGTACCACATTCACTTCTCCAACAGCACTGGGGAAATATTGTCCCCCATGTTTTTCCGTTACATCTCTCAACGCACGCGTAGAAGACATGTTGGATACCGTATTGCCGCCCTTGTGGTGACTGAGCACGTAGTCGGCAATGGCCACCAGTGTATATTCTTCTCCAAATAGGGAGCCATCTTCATTTACAAAGCACAACCTGTCTACATCCGGGTCTACGGCGATGCCCAGGTGTGCCTGTTCGCTTTTTACCTTACTGCAGAGTTCCACCAGGTTTTCCGGCAGCGGCTCAGGATTGTGTGCAAAATTCCCGCTGACCTCAGCGTTGATGACCACGATATTGTCGACACCCAGCGCGCGCAGTAGCGCAGGTACAAATGTTGCCCCGGTAGAATTGATCGCATCCACGACAACTTTGAAATTCTTTTCCCTGATCGCTGCTACGTCTACGAGCGGGTGGGCCAGCAAGGCCTCAATATGTTTTTGCTGGTACTCATCCGCGTAGCTGACCTTACCCAGTTTGTTCACATCGTGGTAGACCGCATCGCCCGTTTCTGCAAAATCAAGAATCCATTGCCCGTCCTGCGCATTCAGGAATTCGCCTTCTTCATTGAGCAGTTTCAGGGCGTTCCATTCCCTGGGGTTGTGGCTTGCAGTCAGTATAATGCCACCGGAAGCCTGCTCCATTTTAACCGCCATTTCTACTGTAGGGGTGGTACTCAGGCCCAGGTCCACCACATCAAAGCCACAGTTCTGCAGAGTGGGCACCACCAGGTTGCGTACCATCTCACCGCTCATACGGCCATCCCTGCCCAGGACGATTTTTTTATTGCCCGGGTTTCTTTGGTGCAGGAAATGTGCGTAAGCCGTTGTGAATTTTACGAGATCAAGTGGTGTAAGGCCGGTCCCGGGTTTCCCCCCTATGGTACCGCGTATGCCAGAAATAGATTTGATGAGTGCCATGTGCAATGATGTTATGATCCGGGTTGGAATGTTGCTGAGCCCGGGCTGCAAAATTCATTTGTTTCGGGCAAAAATAAAAATGCCTCTTTCCTTTTTGTTTTGTAAAGAAAGAGGCATTTTTTATGTGAAAAAGAATTATTTCAATTTTACTTCGGCTGCCTGAAGTACAGACTTATTGCCTGATTCGTTGTTGCTCAGGGCAGCGATAATGTAGCAATTCTCCAGGTTCCAGGCACCGCTTGGTGTAAAGCTGTAATTGTATTCATAGACCCTTCCGGCTTCTTTGGTCGGGTAGGCATCCAGTATCGCATTGCCAATGGGTAGGGTCAGGCATTTGCGGAAGACGTGGTTGTGCTCATAGTTCAGGTCAATATAGGTGGAAAACTCCTGTGCGTCAATGATTTTACTTTCCGTAACACCCAGGGTCAGCACATTTTTGGTACTGATATTTTTAGTATACGCTATTTTGACATTAATCTTCACGAGGTTCGCATCCCCATCATAGGAAGATGTCAGGTAAAGGTTCGCATCTGAAGGTACAGCCAGGCGGTTGGTTGTTTGATTCGTCCATTGTGCTTGCCCAATCAGCAGGGTAGAGGTACCATTCAGTGGTGTACGGTCTACACCGGCTGCAGGGATGGCGCTGACACTGATGTAGATAGCGGAGCTGATTTGTGTAGCGGCAGAATCGCGAAAATCATATTTACTGCTGCCTTCTGCTTTGTGCACCGGTTTAAATACCGAACCTGCATTAAAGGTATGATACGCCGTGGAAACAATCCTATCCGGGTTGTCTTTGATCAGGGCCGCTATGGTCCTGTGTCCCTCAGGGCAGTTCACGCAGGAAGCGCCGGTAAACTCTTCAATAAAGACATTCCGGGGCTGGGGCGTTTCTACAGCAGCTGTATAAGTGGTATCAACAAACTCTTTTTTACCGAAGTCGATCAGCACACCTTTTTCTTCACACGATTGCAGGAAAAACATCCCGATTGCAATCCCCAAGAGCCCTGTTTTTTTCATCTGTTAATTTTTAGCGGAAGTTCAAAATTAAGCATATTTACATTACCACTCAATGATTTATCGGGAACTGCGGCAAAAACGGATTATTTCCTGCACAAGCGCCGCAGATATCGGCAGCGAAGGGTCGTTATAGCTGGCTACATTCACTTCCAGCTCTTCCGGCACTTCTTTCAGCATATAGTTCATGCGCGGAATCATCCTTACTGCTACAGCAGGGTTTGCCTGTTGCAGCAATTGTACATTATCTGCAGGGACCTGCAGGTCGTTGGTACCATTGATCAGCAGCACCGGTACCTTTATTTTTTTGATCTCTTCCCTGGGGTCATATGAAAAAAGAGAGCTCATATAAGGTTGGATCGATGGCCTGAAAACAGTGATCAGGTATTTGTTCTGCACTTTTACCCTATGGCCGGCCCGTATCTGGCTTAAGATCGTGTCCACTTCTGTCGGCTTGCCCGGGGTATTTTTATTCAGTTGTTTTCCCAGTGCAATATCACTGCGTTCTCCCAGTGTTTCCATACAGACCACACCCTGCACTTTGACCCTGTTGGCGACAATAAGCGCTACCAGCGCTCCCTCGCTGTGTCCTACAAGATAGACTGGCCCGAACTGTTTGCTCTGTCTGATCTTTTCCAGGCAGGCGACTACATCCAGGATATGGTCTTCAAACCGGAGCAGAGAATCGTGCTTCAGTGCCGCAGCGCTTGCTCCAACCCCCCTTTTGTCAAAACGAACAGACGCGATGCCAGCCGACGCAAAGGAATCGGCCAACATTTTGTAGGCGTCAGAACCCCTGCCCAGGCCAAGATTCAGGTTCCGGTTCATTTGTCCCGTGCCGGTGATCAGCAGCACAACAGGAACTTTCTTTCTGGCAGCTGCCGGTTTGACCAGGGTGCCATACAGCGTTGTTTTGTTCCGGCTAATCGTAAAATCAGCACTAAGGGGGGCTTCCTGTGCGTACAACAAGTGCTTGCCCAGCAAGGCAAGAATAAGGAATAGGTATGTTTTCATGGGGTGGTTTTTCGCTTATTTTTTCCTGCTGAATTTCAGGTCACGTCCCACGCTGACCAGGAGCAGGTTTACCTTTTTGCCGGTAAAAGGTTTGTAGTAGGTATTGGTTGCCATGTTGAAGGCGCTATAGTCTTCATTCAGGAAATTGGTGGGGTAATATTGAATTTTGAGAGTCGTTCCTTTAAGACAAACACCCGCAAATACGTAAGGCAACAGTATTTCTGAGCGTTTGCTGAACCAGTCATTGAACTTCGTTTTGCTGTATAGGGCACTCCAGGCCTTTTCTTTATAATGAAAAGCTACATCAAGTCCGCCACCCAGGAAGAAGTAGTCACGAGTCTTCATATTGCCAAAGCGCAGGCCGACAGGTACGCCCAGCGTATACACCCTTTTTTTTACGGTCAGGTCAAACGCGTCGTATTTTTCAATAAACCCGATATTCTTAATATCGATACCGGTGTAAATGCCAACACCTTTGCTGAAATTATAGTTATAGGTGGCACCGATATGAAAGAACATCGAAAAGCGTAAGGTTCCCAGGCTGTTGTTACCGTTATCGTTGATCAGTGCAGTCGAGAAGATCATTCCGTCCAAAGAATTACCCCAGTAGGCTTTCCTGATCGGAGCCTTACCGCCGGTGCTGATGCTCATTGTTTCTTTTTTTGTTTCTACGGTGATGCTTGCAGAGTCAGTTTGCGCGTAGCCTTGTTCGTAAGAAAAGGCAGATAAGAGGAGTGCGGTAAGCAGTTTTTTCATTTTTTTCTGTTTAAGTCGCAAAGATAAGGCTGTGTTCTGCTATTTTTTCAGTTTTGCTCGTTTGGCACAAGTATTGAACAGTTGAGTTGTCAGCATTTTACACGAACCCGACAGCGGTTTTGTCATTATGGCTGTATTTTTAATTACGTAATATTAATTTAGCATGAGGTCCATGATCGATATAATGTTTGGCCAGAATGACCAGGAAATGGAGTTTATGCCCATTGTTCCTCTGGGAGAAGATGAGCTGAACGACGAAGAAAAGAAAAAATTACCCACTGATATCCCGCTCATTGCCCTGCGCAATACAGTCCTTTTTCCCAATGTAGTGTTGCCCATTACGGTCTCAAGGGAAAAATCTGTTAAAGCCCTGGAGTTTGCCAATGCAAACGGGAAATGGATCGGTGTAGTGGCCCAGAAAGAGCTGAATGACGAAGACCCTTCGGCAGAAGATATCTATGCTACCGGTACCCTGGCAAAGATTGTCAAGCAGATCAAAATGCCGGACGGTAATACCACCCTGTTCATTATGGGTCGTATGCGGTTTACTATCAAATCGATGACCCAAAGTCAGCCATTTTTCAAAGCCCGCATCAGCCTCATCGATGATGTGTTCCCCAAAGAAGATTCTGAATTTGAAGCTATTATGTCTTCTATCAGGGACTATTCTGAAAAAATACTGACCCAGTCACCCAACCTGCCCAGCGAGGCGGGTATTGTGCTGCGGAATATTGAACAGCAATCGTTCCTGTTACACTTTATCGCTTCCAATATCAACGCAAAGCTGACAGATAAGCAGATGCTGCTGGAAGAAAACGATGTAAAAGTACGCGGGGAGAAACTCCTGCAGATACTACAGGCAGAATTGCAGATCGTAGAGCTTAAAAATGAGATCACCAACAAGACACGGGGTGAGATGGATAAGCAGCAGCGTGAATACTTCCTGCAACAACAGCTGAAATCCATTAAAGACGAATTGGGCGGAGACCCCAACGAACGTGAACTACGCGATCTGCAAAAACGTGCAGAGGGTATGAACTGGCCCGAAAGTGCTAAAGACCTGTTCCAGAAAAATATTCAGAAACTGGAACGTATGCATCCCAGCACACCTGATTACTCCGTGATCTACAATCACCTGGACCTGATGCTGGATCTGCCCTGGAATGCTTACACAGCAGATAACTACGACCTGAATAACGCCCAGTCCGTATTGGATGACGATCATTACGGTATGGAAAAAATCAAAGAACGTATCCTGGAATACCTGGCCGTATTGAAACTGAAAGGAGATATGAAGTCTCCTATATTGTGTTTTGTTGGCCCTCCCGGTATTGGTAAGACATCTCTTGGACGCAGCATCGCCAATGCGATCAACAGGAAGTACGTACGGCTGAGCCTGGGCGGCCTGCACGATGAAAGCGAAATCCGTGGTCATCGTAAAACGTATATCGGTGCTATGCCGGGTCGTATTATACAATCGCTGCGGAAAGTGAAATCGGCAAACCCCGTTTTTATCCTGGATGAAATTGATAAAATAGGAAGAGACCACAGGGGTGATCCGAGCTCCGCCTTGCTCGAAGTGCTGGATCCGGAGCAGAACAGCTCCTTCTATGACAACTATCTCGAGATGGAATTTGATTTATCCAAAGTACTGTTTGTAGCGACAGCCAACAGCCTGCAGGATATACAACCTGCATTGCGCGACCGCCTGGAAATTATCCAGTTGAATGGTTACAGCATCGAGGAAAAAACAGAGATCGCCAAACGACACCTGGTACCCAAGCAAAAAGAATTGCACGGGTTGAAGAAAGTGAGCCTGAAGTTTTCGGATAAAGTACTGCAACAAATTGTTCAGAACTATACGCGCGAAAGCGGTGTACGGGAGTTGGACCGGCTGCTGGCTTCCATCATGCGCAATGCGGCCAAAGATGTGGCCATGGACCATAAGATTCAGCCGCAGATCACCAGCGAAAAAGTGATCAGTGTGTTGGGTAAAGCCAAATTCATGAATGACGTCTATGAGCGAGGCTTGCCTCCCGGTGTTGCTATTGGCCTGGCCTGGACCTCCGTAGGCGGAGAAATTCTTTTTATTGAGACCAATCTCAGTAAAGGAAAAGGTGGCCTGACCATCACCGGAAACCTGGGTAATGTCATGAAGGAAAGCGCTACTACGGCACTATCCTACCTGAAAGCGCATACCGAAAACCTGGGCATAGCAGATTCGGTATTTGACGAACACAATATTCATATCCATGTACCCGAAGGCGCTGTACCCAAGGATGGCCCCAGTGCCGGTATTACGATACTAAGTGCATTGACTTCTTTATTGACCGGGCGTAAATTAAGACCCTACCTCGCTATGACCGGGGAGATCACTCTGCGCGGACAGGTGTTGCCTGTAGGGGGTATTAAAGAAAAAGTACTGGCTGCAAAAAGGGCCGGGGTCAGGGAGATTATTCTTTGTTATCAAAACGAGAAAGACATTGAAGAGATCAACCCTTTGTTCATCAAGGGTATAAAATTCCACTTTGTCAAAGAAATGAGGGAAGCGTTGCAAATCGCTTTAAAATAAAAAAACGATTCCATAAACCAGGCGATAAGCTTTGCAAAGCGCTTATGGGTTTAGTTAAACGAAGAGCGGAGCTGCTGTGCAGCTCCGCTCTTTATTGTTTCAGGTAGTAAAAGCCCCGTTTTAGAATTTAGGATTGTTGGGACAGAGGTACTGTATTTTCTTGTTGGGTGGGATACGCAACAGGTACACCAGGGAGACCTCTATGCCACCCTGACCCTTCGTGGCCGCACTGAGCGCCGAAGAGTTCACATCGTAGGAGAAACCAAAGCGCATATCCCAGTACTCCGCTGCCACATAAGGGATGTAAGCATCATTGGTGCGGTACAGCAAGCCGGCATAGAAGATCGGTGTCTTATCAAACTCGCGGTAGCTGCGACCGATTGTCATGATCGCGCCGAATACCCCTTCCGAAGCCTCTTCCTGCTTCGTGTACAGACCCAGCAGGCTGATGCTGAACATGTCGGCCAGGCGGGCCTCATACACACCATTGATCGTCAGCCGCGTCGGTACCGTCAGCTGTGTATTGTTCATAAATGTCACCTTCGGTGCAGCAAGGTGGAAAGCAGACGCCCCGAGATAGAACTGGTTCCGCTCATTGAAGCGTGCTTTGAATACGATACCCGCAGCCGCATCAAAATAGTTGCGCCTCAGCCCGTTATTGCCGCTGCCCGCATCCTTCGAAGTCTGCGAGAACTGGCCATAGGGGTCCAGCTGGTCGTCAAAGAGCAGTTTGGTACCATCGATGCTGCGCTGGGCATAAGTACCCTGCAATCCCACACCGATAGAGTAATTACCCTCTTTGTCCAGGGCCTTGTGATACGCTGTGCTTGCACTCACATAATTGTTGGTCAGCAGGCCGTCGGCTACCCGGTCATTCATAGCCATCAGCCCGATACCCAGGCGGTCACCCGCAGGCAGCTTGCTCTGCAGGATAATGCCATCCAGGGAGGCTGTAGTGGTGCTGAACGCATTGTTGATACTGGACCACTGGCTGCGGTGGTTCACCATCGCACGGGCCGTACCATCCATAAAGCCCGTCAGGCCGGGGTTCACCGACAGGGGGGATACAAAATACTGGGAAAAGTGGGCATCCTGGCTGCGGGCACTCAGCGCCTGCAGGGCCAGTAAACCAATAAGGGCATAACGTTTTTTCATCAGTGTGATTTTTTTCGCTCGGGAATAGATTTGTCCTGCCAGGCAGGATAGCCGCCCTTGTGCCTTCATCAGGCACAAGGGCGCTGCTGCTTTTATTTAATCATCAGCACCGTTCCTTTGATCAGTATCGGTGCATTTTTACTATTCAGACATACAGCTTCCAGCATGTACACGAAGCCTGCGGCATCACTGACCTGCTGACCGTTTTGGGTACCGTCCCAACCCGATCTAGGATCATTGGGCAGGAAGTTCTCACGGCTGAAGACCAGCTGACCCAGGCGGTTGTAGATGCTGAAGCTCTTCACCGTAAAGCCGGTGCCACGCACATAGAACACATCATTGGAACCGTCACCGTTAGGGGTAAAGGCATTCGGCATCGTCACATTCGCACCGTCGCAGAACACACGTACCGTTACCTCATCGCGGCCCACACAGCCTTCTTTGTTCACTCCTTTGACCACATAAGTCATGTCGCGGCTGGAGTTGAACACAGGGGCAGGGCAGTTGCCACAGCTCAGGCTGTCTGTCGGCTCCCAGATCCATTTTACCACATCTTCGCTGAAGACAGGCAGTACCGTGTACGGAATGTTCATCCGCACCGTAGTATCATAACCCCTTACACTTGGTGTTGGGATCACCCCTACCGTAACCTTACCTGAAGTATCAGGACAGGCATTTCCGGAGGCTACCGTAGCGGTATAAGTAGTCGTCTGTTCGGGTTTGGCTTTGGTCACAAAGCTTTCCGGGCGACCCAGGCCAGTGGCCGGAGACCATTTAATCGAAGGAGCGTCGGAGTTCACGAACAGCGCAGCAGAGTCTACAGCACAGACAGCCGTATCAGATACAATAGCAAAAGAAGGTCTTTTGTCTACCTGCAGTACCAGGGAGTCGGTAGCCGTACAGCCATTGTCTGTAGAGGCGGTGAGGTAATAGCGCCCTACGTCAGAGAATTGGACATTGCTGATCTTCAGCGGCTGGTCTACCTGATTGATGCCATTACCGCTCCATATGTAGGTGATACCCGGCTCACGCAGGACATTCACAACCAGGTCGGTGTTCTGACACAAAACATAGATATCATTGAACTGCTGGTGCTTCGGGGTAGGAGTGATGATCAGGTTGGTCGTGGACGGCTTGTAGATACACTCGCCTACCTGTACGCGCAGGGTATAGGTACCACCGGAGTTTTCCGTGGTGGTAAAGGTTGGATTCCTGTCTGTAGAGCTGAAGCCATCGGGTCCGGTCCAGCTGTAGGTAGCATCAGCAATAAAGGGTGCAGTGAGCACAGCCTCTACGTTCACACAAAGGGGGCCATTGTTGGTCACCGGCGGGCCGGGAGGCGCAGGGTCTACCAGGTCTACAGGGCCGTAGTAAGCAATACTCTTACAGCCATATTTGTTGGTGATGGTAAAGGTGGTGTAAGAACCGCCTTTCAGGCCGGTGAGTGTGTAGCGCCCGGAAGCATCTGTGGTGATGGACACCGGGGTAGCGGGTACGCCGTCCTTGTCATAGGCAACAGTGTAAACAGCAAAGGCAGAGTCAGCCTGCAGTGTAATGCTGGCATCCGGGGCCGCACAATAGGTAGGATCAGTCTTTGAAAGAACGCTAACTGTCGGCAAGCGGCGCGCGATGATTTCGATACGCTCACGCTGACTTTCACAACCGGCAGGCGAAACCTGGCTGACATAGTAATACTTGGAACCGGGGATGATTGTTGCCGGCACCAGGGATGCAGCGCCGGCACCACCTGTAGCAGCTGCATAATACAGCAGTGTGGATCCGGGCAGCGGCGTGGCCGTTAGCGGGTCTGCACTGGCATACTGGCAATAGTAGAGCGGCGTCACCACTTTAGGTTTGTCCGGGTTCGCGATCGGATCTACCGTGATCGTGATCGGGGGTATAGGGCACAAATCGCTTACTGCAGTAGCCGTATAAGTAGTAATGGCCGGATCTACCTTAACTTTGATCCGGGCACCATTGGTATCGGAAAGACCAACATCAGGAGACCAGCTCCATTTGTAGGACTCTCCGCCTACGATCTGGAAGTCTATGACTTTACCGTTACAGGCTTTTACCGTATCACCGGACTGAAATACCAGACCGTTGACATTCATCACCGGTTTCAGGTCTTCAAAGGCAGAATCTACATCAGCCTCGCTCAACACATAGGCATAAGAAAGATAGGTGCTGTCGCCGGCACGCAGGGAATCGATTTTAAATACGATACCGATACCACAGTCCTGACGCAGTGTGCTGTCTTGCTTTACAATGGCAGAGCTGAGTCCGTTACCTCTGAATAATATGTGCAAAGAATCTGTCGGGGTCAATGATCCGCCTCCGGATATATAAGGCCTGGCCCGACAATCCCGGGAAGCCAGCCCGAGGTAAGACTTTAACGATAGACCCACTGCTTTTATAAGCGTTTTATTGTTTGGGCTGGGAAGTTTGTACACAATGGTATTATCCGTTTCATAACTTCCACCGCCTGGGGTTTCCACTTCATTATCCGGGTCTACGGTCCGGTCATAGTAGAAATTATACATTGTTTTGGAAGTCGTATTGGTAATTTTTACCGTGGTGGTAAAATAAAGCTTATCCTTTTTTAGTTTGGTCACTGCACGGATTGTCATTCCGGCCAGGGTACCTTCCCATATCCCTTCAGTGAATGCTCCTGTTGCATTATAAGTAGTCACCTTTCCTACAATACCACCTGTCAGAAGACCGCTCGGGCCATTCCAGCCACGTGCCCAGGTACCGTCTGCCAGCTGCATATCCCAGCCTTCCTGCGGAGAGCCGGGAACGAAATAGTCACCTATATAGGTTGGCACACCCACATCCCAGCCGTCTTTATCAGGGTCAGCTACAAAACCCAGTTTGTTGGGGTTAATCCCCCCTCCTCTCTGGTGATAACCGGCAGGAGCGTCTTCAAAGGTTCCGAATGCGCCGTTTTTTGCAATACCGACCTCTACATAATCTCCTTTAAGAAAGGCATCATCATTTACCTTTTGAGCGTGAGCTGAGAACCCCAGGAAAGCAGAACAAAACAGGCCTGCGAAAAAGTAATTTTTTTTCATAGGATAAAAAGTTAAGGATTTATTCACAATAAGTCCAGTAAGGCTAAGGTAACGAAAAAGAGCTAAAAATAAAAGACATTAAACAAAAAACAATTATTTCATTTTTCCTCAACTTCACAAGAAAAAGGTAATATTTTCGTTTCATTCACATATTGACGATTCATTCACTTGCTTAAACTTCTGTCATTAGCTTACTTTTGCCGGATCAAACCTCACTATGCAACGCAAACACTTTCTTCTTTTTCTTTTGCTGCCAAGCCTTGTTATGTCCTGCGAAAAAATCATCAATGTGGATGTAAAGGACTCAGAACAAAAACTGGTCATTGAGGGGGTAATCGATAATGAATCCGGTGTTTTCACCCATACGATACTGGTCAGCAAGACCAATAAGCTCAGTGCCGAAAACAAGCGCAATACTGTATCAGGCGCTATTGTAGTGGTTACGGATGTAACGATTAACGAGGCTGACACAGCATTGGAGACAGAACCAGGCCGGTATATTACCCAGAAAACAGCCGGTGTGCCCGGGCACACCTACCAACTCAGTGTATTAGCGGAAGGAAAGACTTATACTTCCACGAGTACCATGCCGCAGCCCGTGAGACTGGACAGCCTGTATACAGAAGAGTATAGTTTCTTCGGGGAAAGCTTTAAACAGGTGATTCCTGTATTCCAGGACCCTGCAGGTGTTAAAAACTACTACCGGTTTTCTACGACAACAAACGATAGCTCCAATAATAATTTCCAGGCCTGGGACGATCAGCTGAGTGACGGCAAGCTGAGTTCCCGCCCATTGTTCAACAACGATGATTTGAAAAAAGGAGATACGGTCACTGTATTTATGAACTGCATTGACAAGGCTACTTTCGACTTCTTCAACACTTTGGAAAATGCACAGGGCTCAGGACAGACTCCGGCTAATCCCCTGTCCAATATCCCCGGGGCATTGGGTTATTTTTCTGCGCTGACTGTACAGCGCAAAACAATCATTATTCCTTAAGCGGGTCGTCGAAATAAGCCAACGGACCTGACAGGTCCAGGTAGGGGTGCAAATACTGCAGTTCTCTTGCCTTTTCCGCATATTTCCTGCAAAAATCCTGGTGTGCCTGTGTCCCTGCAAAGCGGGGCCTGTGCTTCTGTGCGATGCTCAGCTCCAGGATGGCCGCCATTTGCTGTTTTGTTTGCTCCTCAATACAGGTATGCATAAATGTATCCCATACATAGGATGTTGCTGCGAAGTTCGGATGCACCAGATCAATGTCGTAATAGCGGTAATCACGCAACACATCAATGACCAGTTCATAGGAGGGAAAATAATGCACAAATCCGAATGTACTGCACAGTTCATGCGCCGCTTCGATCAGCCTGGCCTTACTGCGGTTGTTGTCCACTACCCCATCGCGTATATGGCGTACGGGGCTAATTGTCAATAATACCCGGGCCTTCGGGTTCTTTTCATGAAGTAATGTCAGCATGTCGCTCAAGGCACTGCTGATCTTTTCTATGGTCAGTAGTTTTTTCTCAAACCATTGGCCGGGTGCCCGGTGGTTGTTGGCCACAGGCAGCCCTCCTTCCCGGAGGTAATACTGGAAAGCAGACCCCAGGGTGATGATCAGCCAGTCAGCCTCGCGGATCATGTTGCCAGCCTCGGACTGGGTACGGTTGATCCGGTTTAAGGCTGTATCGCGGTCGATATCCGAAAAACGGGTATGATGATCCCAGCTGTTCCAGAGCTCATTGAGGTAAAACAGCTCTTCTGCCTGGTATTGTCTTCCCTGCAGGTATCCACTCAGGCTGTCGGCAACACTCAGGGGGTTAAACAGGATGCCGTTGGGATTGCTGACTATACGAAAATGATGTTGCGCCAGGCGATCTGCTATATGCTCGGTAAAACAGGAACCAGTCAGTAAGATTTTGTCTGTATAGCGCAGGGGCTGCCGCAGGGCCGGGATATTGATATCAACCAACAACTTCATGACAGCAAAAATAAGGCTACTTCATCACGGGAACACTTTTTAAGGCTGCAATCGTTAATCTTATCGGCCAATCGAGGATGCTAATACCTACTATCAGGTATCCGGCTTAACTTTGAGTACTTTTTGAAGAAGTATGGAGACATTTGTCAATAAAGTTGCGGAAAGCGGGATCATTACGCTTGATCTCACCAATTATGTACCGAAGGAAGATACCATCGCGGGATTTGACCTGAAACCCTTCCTGTTCCGGGAAATGATCCTGCGTGAAAAAGACTACCGGGAAGCCTTGAAACAGCACGACTGGACAGCCTACCAGGATAAGCATGTGCATATTTACTGCAGTGTGGATGCCATTATACCGATGTGGGCCAATATGCTGGCTGCCGTGAATCTGAATGGAATTACCCGTTCTGTATTTTATGGTACCAGGGAAGCATTTGAAAGTCACCTGACCCTGCGGAATATGGAACAAAACATTGATGCTGCGGAGTACACTGATAAGCGGGTGGTGATCAAAGGATGTGCGGATGTGGCTGCCCCTGCGGAAGCTTATGTAGCCATCAGTGCCCTGTTGCAACCGCATGTCAAATCCCTGATGTACGGAGAGCCCTGCTCGACGGTTCCTGTTTTCAAAAAGAAAAGCTGACCTTTAGGCAGTTTTTCTATGCGCCGTTTTTACGTATTCACCCTTTGTATCCTTTGTGCCTGCTCGGGCAGGCAACAAAAGGAACGGCAAAGCAAGCAGGTCTTTAACCTGAATCTTTCCAGCGGCAGCCTCGAATCGCTGGACCCGGCCTATGCCAAAGACCTGTACACGATGTGGACGACGCATATGCTGTACAATACCCTGGTAGAAACCGACAGCGGACTATACCTGAAACCTTCGCTGGCCCGGAGCTGGGAGGTAAGCCCGGACGGACTTTCTTACACCTTCCACCTGCAAACCGGTGTCTATTTTCACCCCAATGCTCTATTCGCACAGTCCGACAGCAGGCAAATGACGGCTGCGGATGTGGCTTACAGCTTTTCCCGGATTATTGATCCCGTAGTAGCTTCACCGGGAGCCTGGATTTTCAACGGACACATCAAAGACAAGCATGCATTTGAAGCCAAAAACGACAGCACTTTCGTGCTGCACCTGACAGCACCTTTCCGGCCTATGCTGGCCATGCTGAGCATGCCTTACTGCAGTATCGTACCCAAAGAAGTGGCAGAACATTTCGGTAAGGATTTCCGCAGCCATCCCTGCGGCACAGGGCCTTTCCGCTTTAAAAGCTGGGATGAGGGCAATGTACTGCTGTTTGGAAAACATACGCGCTATTGGGAAAAGGACGCAAACTTGCAGCCGCTGCCCTACCTCGATGCGATCAAGCTGAGCTTTTATGACAGCAAAGCCACTGAATTTCTGCTGTTCCTCCAGGGCAAACTGCATTTCAACCACAGCCTGGACGGTTCTTTCAAGGACCTGATCCTGCGCAAGGATGGCACGCTGAAGCCCGAATATGCCGGGAAATTCCGCCTGAAAAAAAGTGCCTATCTGAATACAGAATACCTGGGCTTCCTGACCGACACCACCAATGCCCTACTCCGCAACTCGCCCCTCCGCAACAAACTGGTCCGGCAGGCGATCAACTATGCCATAGACCGGCACAAAATCATTACTTATTTTAAAAACGGTGTGGGGCTGCCTGCCAGCGGGGGCTTCACCCCGCCCGGTATTGCGGGATTCGACAGCGTGGCCACATATGGTTATCATTATAATCCTGCCCGTTCGCTGGCTCTGCTCAAACAGGCCGGTTATCCGAATGGAAGGGGTTTGCAGACCATTACCATTGCTACACCTGAAAACTATGCAGACATTGTCAACTTCATAGCAAGCCAATTGCAGGAGGTAGGTATACCGGCAAAGATTGAGATCATGCAGCCCAACATCCTGAAGCAGCAGATGAGCCGCTCGCAGGTACTTTTTTTCCGGGCGCAATGGATTGCCGACTACCCCGATGCGGAAACGTACCTGGCTTTCCTGAACAGCAATTTCCCGGCACCCCCGAATTACACGCGGTACCACAACCCGGAGTTTGACCGCCTGTATGCCAATAGTATGAACCTCGCCGACAGCGAGCGCTACCTTGCTTACCGCAAAATGGACAGCATGGCGATTTCGGATGCCCCGCTGGTGCCTTTGTTTTATGACCAGTTGCTGCACTTTACCCAAAACAATGTGGAGGGTTTTTCGAGCAACCCGATGAACCTGATCGAACTGAAAAGGGTACGGTTGAAATAGGTGTTATTCTTGACCCATAAATACATTGTGGAGCATTCATGAAGAGAGGTACTACTGCCCACCCCTATCCCCTCCGGGGAGGGGAAACCAGCGATAGCGACATGTCGTAAGTCCCGGCAGTGCAAGCGACATCTGTAAAGGATTAGTACAACAAAGATGCTGTGCATAGATGCCGGTAAAAGGACATCATACAATACTAACGCGCTTCAGGGGTACGAATAAAAAGCGGCTGTCTCAAAAGTCTGAGACAGCCGCTTTCCTGTTGAACAGGCAAGGCTTTACAGGTTGCCTATGTTTTTGTCTTTGGGATATTTAACCGAATAGTTGAGCTTCAGGGTTTTTACTTCGTTGGGTTTCAGGCTCAGGTCCCATTGTACGGCGCCTGTTTCGCTGTTAACTGAAGCTCCGGCCGCTTCTTTATCTTCTACACTGATGTCTTTATCGTTGCTGACGGGAAATTGCTCGGAAACGACCAGGTCAATGTTTTCTTTTTTCGTGTTCCGCACTTCGATGGTATAGCCATAAGACCTGCGGATATTGCTGCCCAGTGTTTTTACAGAACGGTAGTTTTTATCATTTTCGCGGCGGACGATGATCTTTTTATCGCGGCCCAGGGAAAGGTTCAGGGTATCTTTCACGTTACGCATATCGATATAGCCCTGGCCAACGTATGCTCCTTCATAAAAAATGTTAGTCGCTGCCGGCATCAGGTTCAGGTCTTCCCAATTGGTGATCCTGGCTTGCAGGAAGGCGTCGCGGTCCAGCTTGGGCGCTACATAGTAGCGGTAAGTGGCCGGCAGTTCGTAATCTTTTACTGCTACAAGGTGCTCCAGGCCATCGCTGGGTACGGTATAGTTGAGGTCTATATCGAAGGTGGTATTGATACCGCTGTTGTCGACCTGTACATAATTGCCTACTGTAGACGGAGCAGCTGCGCTCACATCCTGCAAAGCCTCTGCTTCGTAGGTCTCAGATTTTGCTCTTTTCATCGCAGACATCACCGGGGCAGCCCTGTTCATGTACCCTGCGCCACCATACGCGACAGGCTGGTAAAATGAAAGGTACCAGGGGCTCATGACCGGCGCTTCAACCCCTTCGTTAGGGTTGCCGGTAGACAGAGACAATTTTACATTATCCCATTTCACACCGGAGTTTTGCACGATGTTGGCTTTGTACACCAGCTTTACCGGGCTGTTGATCTTGTCCACACGCAGGTCGTAGCTGGGTGTCCAACCTGCATTCGGTGTTACGTAGCTGATGTTTACCTCTGCAGTGGTGGCGGCTGCGGCATAAAACTTTACCAGCAACTGGCCACCGGGCTGGAAATCTTTCTTGCGCTCTTCTTCCAATTGCTTGTTCAGCAAAACCAGGCGTTCGTTGGTTTTGTTCATCTGCCTGCTGAGGGTATGCCCTTCGGCCAGCAAGCCATTCATTTTAGCATTGATAAGGTCCAGGAATTTCTGCAGCTCGGCTACAGACAGTCCCGTATTGGCGCCCGTTACTTTCCGGTTCTCTCTGATCACGGCCAGCTGTTCATCCAGCACGCTTTTTTTATCTGCCAGGGTTTCATTTTGCTGTTTCAGGATATCTATGCTGTCTTTGATCTCCTGTGCTTTCGGGGAAAGGTTGCTGCTGACCAGGTAGTCGTTTTGCGCTGTGGCCGACTGCACGACGACGCCATTGCCCACACCTACAGAGATACTTTGCTGCACAATATTGCCGGCAATGTTGGTAAACAGTACTTCAGATTCTCCTTTGGGCAGTGTGACCCTGGCTTTACTCTCTATTTCTGCACCACTCAGGAAGACGGTAATATGTTCAATACTGGCTTTCTGCTTCGTCTGGGCGAAGGCATGTGCAGCAGTGAGCAGCAGGGTTGTACTCAGGATCACTTTTGAATTAAGCATGTGTATATTTTTTGGTATAGACTGAATGAGACGCAGAAAGTTTATTCTTCCATAAAAAAAGGCCGGAAACACCCGCCCCTGTTCTTCCGGGAGGGAAATGCTTACTTCATCACGATATAACTTTCAATATCTTTTTTTGTAATTTTTTTATCGGAAAGGATCACCAGGCGCTCTACCACATTCTTCAACTCGCGGATATTGCCCGTCCAGGTATGTTTTTCCAGCAATTGCAGGGCAGCCGGTTCTATTTCCTTTACAGGCTGGTTATAGTCAGCAGCGATGAGTCCGAGGAAATGCTCCACCAGCAGGGGCACATCTTCTTTGCGTTCGTTCAGCGAAGGCACATGGATCAGGATCACACCCAGGCGGTGGTACAGGTCTAACCTGAAGTTCTTACTGGCCACTTCCTCCAGCAGGTCTTTGTTGGTCGCCGCGATAACGCGCACATCTACTTTGATTTCCGTATCGCCGCCCACCCGGGTGATTTTACCTTCCTGGAGCGCACGCAGTACTTTGGCCTGTGCATCGAGGCTCATATCGCCTATCTCATCGAGAAAAAGTGTACCGCCGTTGGCCTGTTCAAATTTTCCGATCCGCGTTTTGACGGCGGAGGTAAACGAACCTTTTTCGTGACCGAACAGTTCGCTCTCAATCAACTCGCTGGGTATGGCGGCGCAGTTTACTTCCACCATCGGACCTTTGCAACGGGAACTGTTCTTGTGCAGGTTGCGGGCCACCAGCTCTTTACCAACACCGTTTTCGCCGGTGATGAGTACACGCGCTTCTGTGGGGGCGATCTTGCTCAGGGTTTCACGTATCTTGTCCAGTGCATCAGACACACCGATCATATCGGATTCACCGAACACTTTTTGTTCTACTTTCTTGCGCAGCTGCTTGGTTTCTACAACGAGTTCTTTTTTCTCCATCGCATTGCGCAGGGTAATGAGCAGGCGGTTCAGGTCCGGAGGTTTGGAGATGTAATCGAAGGCTCCTTTTTTTACGGCCTCTACTGCTGTTTCAATATTGCCATGTCCGGAAATAATGATAATCTGGGTATCCGGCTTTTCCGCCATTACCTTTTCCAACACTTCTATACCGTCCATCTTGGGCATCTTGATGTCGCAGATGACACAGTCGTAGGTATTGGACAGTATTTTCTTCAAACCTTCGGCCCCGTCTGAGGCTTCTTCTACTTTGTAGCCTTCAAAGCTGAGTATTTCGGTTAATGTACTCCTGATGGCGCGTTCGTCGTCTATGACGAGTACTGTTTGTGGTGTCATTATAAATCTGTTATTGGTTGTCTATTGTAAGATCGTTCCTTTCCTGTAGCGGATGGCCGGTGCGCTGCTCCCGTCTTCGCGGTACTGCTTCCAGGGGCCTTCTTTTTCGCCGCCTTCATAGCTGCCTTCCGATTTGGGTTTACCATTATCGTAATACTCTTTCCAGGTGCCACTTTGGTTGTCATTGACATATTGCCCCTGTTCGGTCAGAGTACCCTGCTCATTGTAGAGCAGGGCCTTACCATTCAATTTTCCTTTTGTATACTGGTATTCCGCAGCTTTTTTACCATTTTCATAATACCAG
>DATJDO010000451.1:0-2899 GCA_035497375.1 Chitinophagaceae bacterium
TGCAAACTGCCTGGGATAGGGGAAGTTTTTCAGACGTTCTGCACGGCCCTGGTGATCGTACCTTGCTCCCTGACCGTAAGCTGGGTGTTTTATATGATGGAGCGGATCGGCGAATCCACTGAAAATCCATTTGAGGGTGGCCCGAACGATGTGCCGATATCCAATATCGCCCGGACAATAGAGATTGACCTCCGGGAAATGCTTGATGAACAGGACCTGCCACCGGTTATTGTACCGGTGAATAATATCCTGATGTAAACCCGTAAATAAATAAGGTAATGAAAAAAAGAGAGAAACTCAATATTATCCGCAAGTACTACCCCAACGCCATCTCGACAATCGATAGCGTGAATAAGCTCATTGATTATGTCGAAGACGAGCTGGACCTGGAGCCGCAAATGGTGATGCTGGCCGACAGCATCTGTAGTGACGATGTGAATAGCATGCAATACCCGGTAAGGGCCCAGGAATTTTTAGGCCCCTTTAAAATGGGAGGCCTGGATGGTTTTCCGTTTACCGGCCTTACCGGTATGGGTGCTTTTGCCAGCCATGTGCCGGACGAAGGCGCTGTTATGATCTACTATGGCCCGCATATTGGTATTTCGAAAGAAGGTGTACTGGGAGAAATAAACCGGCAGGGGCAGCATAAGAATACCAGCTGCTGCGGTGCCGCCAGGGCTGCCCTGCAAAAGCTCGCTGCAGGTAATATTGTTGATGGTACGGTTACAGACCTGGATTACCAGATGAATGTGATTGAACAGATATTGCTGAAGCAGAAAGAACGCATTCTTCAGGCATCCAACCCTCTTTTTGAAGCTACAGAGGTGATTTATGAAGCCATTGATCTGCGGATCAATGAACTGGTCGCCCAGACGCGGTATAATTGTCATTACGTTATTCTTGTCGGGGCTATACACATCAACAGTGATACCGATATGGGATCCTTTGCTGCCATAAAGCGATTTGACGTCATCGACCTTGCGGGCAATGAGCGCCAGGATAAGTTGGATGCTATGGAAAAGACCATCTTCGGAACACAACATGAGGCCGGGGAAGAACCTGCGCGCTAGTGGTAGCTGTAGCCAAGCCGTCAATGTTAAGTGGATATTATGATCAAACTTGGGTCTACGGCTTTACCTTTGCCGTATTGGGGTGCCTAATAGCATTGCAGCAGAAAAATGGAAGAATCAAAAAGACAAAAGCAAGTGGGCAAGCTGATACAGGCTGAGCTCAGCGATATATTTCAAAGAACCGGGCTGAATATGAGCCAGGGTGGTATGGTATCCGTTTCGAAAGTAACGATGACCCCTGACCTGATTGAGGCCAGGGTATACCTGTCCTTGTTCCAGGTACCCGACAAAGATAAGTTCCTGGCTGATCTTAAAGAACACAATTGGGAATACCGCAAACAATTGGGCGAGCGTGTGCGCAACCAGCTGCGCAGGGTGCCCTACCTGGAGTTTTTCCTGGATGATACACTGGATTACGTGTTCAAAATGGAAGACGTGTTTAAAAAAATTCAGGAAGAACGGGAAGCGAACGATAAAAAGGATCAGGCATAGCCGGGAAGCGCATGGGCTTGAGTCTACAGCTGGCATGGCGTTACTTGCGGGGAAAAGGTGCTGCGAATGCAGTGCCGGTGTTGTCGCGGATCAGCATGACCGCTATTGCGGTAAGCAGTTGCGCCATGATTATTCTGTTCTCTGTATTCAACGGCTTCGGAAGCCTGGTAGATGGCTTGTACAAAGCATTTTACCCAGACATAAAGATTACCGTTACCAAAGGTAAGTTTTTCAAGCCCGGACCGCAGTTCCTGGCTGCGCTCCGTCAGGATGCGGTAGCCGCTTCTTCTTTTGTCCTGGAAGACAATGTACTGGTGAATACGGAAGAGGGGGAGACGATCCCCGTCACACTTAAAGGTGTAGACAATCAGTACTTTCATGTGAATGAAGTGCAATCATACATCAACAAAGGGGCAGACAGTGTCATGAGCCTGTCTGTACCTACAGTCATACTGGGCCAGCATATTGCCGCTACCCTGGGCATAGATGTAGATAATGTTTTCGCCCGCATGATGGTCTATTATCCCAACGGGGAAGCGGAGGCGGGCAACCTGGATCCGTCGAGAGCTTTCCAGTCTATGATTTTCAAACCTGACGGCAGCTTTTACGTACAGGAAGAATTTGATACAAAATATATCCTGGCTCCATTGTACAATGTGCGGGAACTGATGCGTCAGGACGGGGTGTCTTCCGTGGAATTGTCGCTGAAGCCTGGCTATTCGGCCGAAAAGTTAAAAGCGATCCTGCAGCAGCAATTGGGTAGCTCATACGTCGTTGCGACCCGGTATGAACAGAATAAAGCTGTGTATATGGTGATGCGGTCTGAAAAATGGGCCGGCTATGCCATTTTATTGTTTGTATTGCTGATTGCCTCATTTAATATGGTCAGCGCTTTGTCCCTGTTGGTGCTGGAAAAGCAGAAAGACATGGGTATCCTGCGTACTATGGGTATGCAGCCGGCATTCCTGGGCAGAGTGGTATTGCTGGAAGGCGTACTCTGGGCACTCGTAGGGGGCAGCATTGGCCTGCTCCTGGGGTTGGGCCTCTGTTGGGCACAGATACAGTTTAAGCTGGTCCGTATTCCCGGAGCCTTTATTATAGACAGTTACCCGGTGGTGGTACAGGGATCGGATATTCTTGTCGTACTGCTTACGGTTTCTGCCGTAGGCTTACTGGCGGCGATCTATCCGGCGCGCAGGGCGGCCAGGCAAAAACTGCACGAAATTATGGCGGGTAAATAGGGTTTGTTTTTTTGATGCGAAGACCTTACTTTTGCCCTCCCTTTGAGGGACCTCATGCGGCGGTGGCGAAACTGGTAGACGCACTACTTTGAGGTG
>DATJDO010000452.1:0-7706 GCA_035497375.1 Chitinophagaceae bacterium
ACTCATTTTTAAAACGTCGCGCAATTGAGCCAGGGACGGGTTTTTAGCGGACATAGCGGCAAAAATCTCATTTTTTGTCAGTGCTTTCTCCACCGGCTCTTCATCTGTTTCAATACATTCGTTGGTAAAGCGCAGCAATAAACCGGTTTCTTGCCGGATCAGCTCCTGCAATGCCGCTCTTTCGGCCTGGGCATAACTGTCTGTAATGGGATTCGGGGACACCAGGTGTATCGTACCCACCTCAGGCATTTCCAGTTTTATGGTTTCAAAAGCGCTGGACAGGATACTCTGGTTTTTATCTTTCAAACTGACCTTATACGCAGCGAATATCGTTTCCACACGCTCCAGTGTCAGATCTTCAACAGCCATTTGCTGTGTGCCCGAAGCTGCCTCCGCCTGTACCTGCGCCATATTGCGGGAAATGCGGCGCATGCCTGCAACTGGCTCTACTTGGCCGAAAGGTGATTTTTTTTCATGGGCCGGTTGAGCCGGAGCTGTGGCAACAGGTGGTTCCGCATTATAACTTACAGGGGCCTCCCGGAGCACTGTTTCCGGCTCTTGCGGCTTTATCTCCGTTACCGGTGCCACAGCAGGAGTACTGGCCGGAGCTACCGGTTTGTGTCCGGCAGTAAGACTATCCGTTGTTTTTACTTCAGCACTAATGTTTTTTTTTTCACCGGGCGTGCCCGTTGCCTGCAGAATATAGCATAGCCTGATCAGGCACAGTTCGGTATGCAACCTCCTGTTCCCGGCATTTTTGTACTCCAGCACGCTTTCGTTCACTACGTTCAATGCCGTGAGGATAAACGATGGCGGAGCCTGGGCTGCTTTTTCGTGATAAATAGGCTTATGGTTGTTCGGTACATCCAGCAGTTTGGCCATGCGGGCGTCTTTGCACAGCAGCAGGTTTCGGAAGTGCTCGGCAAAACCGCTGAGTACCATATCACCCTCAAAACCTCTGTCCAGTACATCATCCAGCAATAACAGGGTACCCGCCACATCCTGCGCCAGGATATGGTCTGTGATCTTAAAATAAAAGTCTGCATCCAGCTGGTTCAGATGCTCCATCGTGGCGGCATAGCTCAGATGGCCATTGGTGAAACTGGAGATCCGGTCCAGGATAGACAGGGCATCACGCATACAGCCTTCGCTTTTTTGTGCAATCACGTGCAGCGCAGCCTCTTCAGCCTGTACGCCTTCTTTGTGCGTGATCTGCTGCAAGTGCGCTACTGTATCATTCGTGGTGATGCGCTTGAAGTCGAACACCTGGCAGCGGCTCAGAATGGTCGGTAATATCTTGTGCTTTTCCGTGGTCGCCAGGATAAAAATAGCATAGGACGGCGGTTCTTCCAGTGTTTTCAGGAAGGCGTTGAAGGCAGCCGTACTGAGCATGTGCACCTCGTCTATGATATAGACCTTGTATTTACCCTGCTGAGGTGCAAAACGCACCTGTTCCGTCAGGGAACGGATGTCGTCTACTGAGTTGTTGGAAGCGGCATCCAGTTCAAACACATTGAAAGAAGTATTGTTGCTGAACGACTGGCAATTGCTACAGGTACCACAGGCTTCCATGTCCGCAGTCGGGTGCTCGCAGTTCAGTGTTTTGGCCAATATACGGGCGCAGGTCGTTTTTCCCACACCACGTGGTCCGCAAAACAGGAAGGCATGTGCAAGATGATTGTTGCGCATGGCATTCTTGAGGGTGGTCGTAATGTGCTCCTGCCCTACTACGGTATCGAAGGTCTGAGGCCGGTACTTCCTGGCCGAAACGATATACTGATCAGACATTAGTGTATTGAATAAGTTTGATGGGTGCTGGTGATAAAGGTAATGGATTGTTTAATAAAACAGGTACATCAGGCGTAGGGCAAACACGTTATTAAATTGCTGCGCCCGTCCGTACTCCAGGTCTACTTTGTCCCGGATGGACAACATCGAATACTGGAAACGGATGCCGGCAAAAAAGCCTTTGTACACGTGTACCTGCCCCGATAAAATCATGTTGATATCCATTTTTTTAAACGGGTACTGGTCCGGGTCGTATTTTATAGACGAATTGTTGCCGACGATCTCTTCTTTACTGTTGATGAGCTGGGCATAGGATAAGCCGGCACCAAAATGGTTTCTTTTCTTATCGAAAAAGTTGATCTGTACGGGTATCTCCGCATAGTTCAGTTTAATATTCTGTTTGGTAATCACCGTTACACCACCGTTGGACAGCTGGCTGCCGTTGGAGCGTGCGCCTTTCTGACTGAAAAGTATCTCCAGGCTGGCAGAAATGCCTGGCACCAGTTGGGTGTAGACCACCACCCCGGTATTGAAGCCGATGTTGTGGTAGCCCTTATAACTATCGCCGTCTACCTGTGTAAAGTTCAGGCCGCCGATCAGCCCCCCGACAAAGGTCTTGGGTTCCTCTACATAGTAGTTCTTCGGATTTTGCGCGATAGCAGTACCGGCAAACAGGAGCGACAAGGCGAGGGATAGGATAAACTTCATGGTGGTCAAAAAAAATCGGGAAGAACTGTTTAAAAAAGGTACATCACACGCAGAACCCAAAGGTTGTTGAATTGCTGGCTGCGGGCAAATTCGTAATCTACATTTTTACGCACAGGCACTACGGAATACTGAAAGCGCAGGTTCCCGTACAGGCCTTTGAACAGGTGCAGGTTGGCCGAGGCTATAAAATTGATGTCGTATTTGCGGAACGGATACTTGCTCTGGTCGTAGGTGCTTTCGGGGTTCGTCTTGATGCTTTCGTCGGCATTGATCAGCTGAGCATACGAAAATCCCATTCCGACATGGCTTTTGTGCTTGTCGTATATATTCAGCAGTACCGGAATCTCTGCATAGCTCAGGTTGATCCGCTGGTCCGTAACAGTATATTTATTGCTGCTGGAGTTTTGATTATAGCTGGAGCGGGAACCTTTCTGCGTATACAGCAGCTCCATACTGGCAGAAAAGGTATTGGACAAACGGGCGTAAAGAATAGCGCCTGCATTAACCCCGACTTTAAAGTAACCCGCAAATTTATCCCCATCTACCTGGCAAAAGGAAGCCCCGCCAACCAGCCCGCCACTGAATGTTTTGGGTACTTCAACATAGTAATTGGTAGGGTTTTGAGCTTTTGCCTGAAAAAAAGTACTGCCCAACAAAACGATAACACTCAAAATTCTTGCTAATTCTCTACTTTTATTCATCGGAGATAAAGTAATCAGTATAAATGAATCTCAAAATTACGCCAAACACATTGAAAAAGCTGGAGCAACTTTTCGAAGAAGCCCGGTATATAATACGTTTTGAAAAAGGAACTTTCAATTCAGGATACTGCATCCTGGAGGAAAAAAGAGTGGTGGTGATCAACAAATTCCTCAATATTGAAGGGCGGATCAACGCACTTTCAGAAATTCTGCCTTCTATCACCGTCATCGAAGAAGAACTGAGCACTGAATCGTTAAAATTTTACAAACAGCTTATAGGGGAAGCCCCCGGCAACCCTGTTACCGTTCAAACTGAAATCGACATTTAGCCTGTGATGCGTGTTACTTTTTTAGGTTCAGGCACCTCCCAGGGCGTACCTGTCATCTGTTGCCCCTGCGAAGTATGCCACTCTGCTGACCCTAAAGACAAAAGGCTGCGTTCATCCATACTGGTGGAAACAGACGATACGACGTTTGTGATCGACAGCGGACCGGACTTTCGGTATCAGATGTTGCGGCAGGATGTCAAAAAGCTGGATGCCATTGTGTTCACGCACGGGCACAAAGACCACACCGCCGGCATGGACGATGTGCGGGCATTTAACTATTTCCAGCAAAAAGAAATGGATGTATTTGCCAGCCTGGAAACACAGGAAGTATTACGGCGGGAATTTCAATACATTTTTGAACATGCCAACTACCCGGGAGTACCACAGATACGCCTGCATGAATTAAAAAACGAACCTTTTTATGTCAACTCCGTACTGGTGACGCCGATACGCCTGTTGCATTACAAAATGGAAGTATTTGGCTTCCGCATCGGGGATTTTACTTACATCACAGATGCAAACTATATAGCCCCGGAAGAAAGGGATAAGGCCCGTGGCTCCCATACCTTGGTACTGAATGCACTGCGCCTGGAAAAGCATATCTCCCATTTCACGCTCGAAGAAGCAATAGAAGTAGCACAAGACATTCATTGCCAGCAGACTTACTTTACCCATATCAGCCACCAGTTAGGTATCCATACACTCATGAATGAAACGCTGCCGGAAGGCATTGCTTTGGCCTACGATGGTCTTGTACTGGAATTTTAAAAAAGAAAACACCAGGATGAAACGGAAATTTGCACTGATTCTTTTTTTCCCTCTTCTTTTTTCCAATGCACGGGCACAGGTAAAGACAGACCATTATACAGAGCGCTTCTTTTCTGCCCTGAACAGCTATAACGGCACGCTGCTGAAAAACATGCAGGGTTTTGATTTTGTATTCCGGAATACAGCAGTCCTTCAACAAGGTGTGACAAACGAAACAGCATTCGAAGCCTTTTTTATCAATGCTCAAAGGTACCGGAAGCAATACATCATTAAGAAGGTAATGAATGCGGAACAGCGCAAGTTACTCGTAGAAGAACAAGGTGAATACCTACGGGCCCTTGGCGTAGCTTACCCGGAATTTATCTTTAACCTGGCACAGGACGAACAAGGGAAACTGGGAACACTGGACATTGATACAACCAAAAACTATCCGGCATACAGGCGTCAGTTACACGAAAAGAGTGAACGTTTCGAAAGCTGGAGGAAAAAGAAGATGCTGCAAGCCGGTGGCCTGGAAAAGTACGGAGATGCCCATCCGGAGCACCTGAGCATCATATTAAAAGAATACGAAAAAGAACGCTAAGCCTTACCGGAAGGCATTCCCTCAGTGCAGGACAAATACATCATTTTATACTTCAGTATCCCTCAGTAAAGTTTTCTTGTTTCTTTGTTGCCATTTCTTTGCCACAAATCTGGCGGCGAGCATCAGAAGCAAGATCGCCAGCGGGAACAACAGGAAAGGCAACCAGTTTCCACCCCCTCTCATAAATTTGCATTTTATTCCTTATAAATATACAAATAATTCAATTATCGACCTGCCATGAAGGAATACTGCTCAACAGGTGGTCAGATATCCAGCAAGCCTTCCGGAAGGTCCATACGGATATAGCGGTTGCGCAGGTTCACTTCCACCAGCAGCGGCTTAACCATCGGCAGGAGTACTTCTTTGCCGTTATGGTGGATAGTTCCGACCCACTGGTGTCCAGTTTGCGCCACATCCATCAGCGGCCCCAGGCTACCCAGGCCGGCATCCGTGACATTAAAACCGATCCACAGTAAAGGATTATCCAGCGTAGCCTCACCCAGCACTTCAGGGGCGATATACACCTGCTTCCCTACCAGTTTCTTAGCCATATCTACTGTGTGCACATCTTCTACCTGGACATGGTATTCCTCATCGTTCACCCTCTTGACCATGGTGATATAGTAAGGGATACGGCTGTCCTTTTGCATGGCCACGAAAATGGCTTCGTCCTTTTTGAGCCAATCTTTCTTACCGGCAATATGGGTTAAAACCAATGTACCCTGCAGGCCATGGGTGGCGACTATTTTACCAATCCTGATCATAGAAGGCAAAAATACAGGTTGCAGGGATAAGATTCACGCTACATTTGCGCCATGGATACAGACAAACCGCTGATACTGGTCACGAATGATGACGGCATTACGGCACCGGGCATCGCCAATCTTATAGAAGCTATGAAAGGACTGGGTACTATCGTTGTCGTTGCGCCTGACAGCCCACAATCGGGTATGGGGCACGCCATCACGATCGGAAGGCCTCTGCGTCTGCACCAGGTGCATCTTTTTGAAGGGATAGAAGCTTACCAGTGCAGCGGTACCCCGGTGGATTGTGTGAAGCTGGCCACGAACCGCATCCTGCCCCGTAAGCCGGATATCTGCGTGAGCGGTATCAACCACGGTGCCAATGCATCCATTAATGTCATCTATTCCGGCACCATAAGCGCCGCAATGGAGGCTGCTATTGAAGGTATTCCTTCCGCAGGTTTTTCACTGATGGATTTCAGTTTCGAAGCAGACTTTGCGGTGTGCAGGAAGGTAGCAAGGGCTGTGGCGGTCAAAATGCTGGCGGAACGGCAGGCACCCGGCACTTTACTGAATGTAAACATACCCCGCGTGAAAGAAGCAGACTTCAGAGGTATCAAAATTTGCAGGCAGGCCGATGCCAAATGGGGTGAGAGTTTCGAACATCGCGTAGATCCCTATGGAAAAGACTATTACTGGATGGTCGGCAATTTTATCTGCAACGATCCGGGAGAAGATACGGATATCCATGCGTTGGAGCGGAATTACGCCTCTATCGTTCCGGTACAGTTTGACCTTACCGACAATACAACCAGGCAAAGGCTGGAAAAAGAATGGTCCTCGTTACAAGTGTAACGAAGACCATCATTGAATCAGTGATTGAACCACAAAGTTCGCTACGTCTCGCGACAAGCCTTTGCTTAGTGGGCGCTGGACAGATCGACTGGTTCCAGCGATTTTTGCCTGCGAATCACTACCAATACCACAGGCACAAAGATCAGGAACATCACTCCAAGCATCAGGAACACATCCATGTAGGACAATACGGCTGCTTGTTTCATCACCCCGTACTCCAGCGATTTGTAACTGCTTTTCAAGGCGGCATCGGCACTCATACCTTTGGCCATAAAGCCTTGCTGCATCTGTTTTACCCTTTGCATGGTATTAATATTGTCTGTGCTCAGATGCGCCACCAGGTCGGAACGATGGCCCGCGTTTTTACGGGACATATAGGTGTTGATGATCGCTACCCCAAATGAGCCGCCCAATTGCCGCATCAGACCGGTAAAGGAAGCTCCCTGCCCGATCTCCATACCTTTGAGTGTAGACAGCGATACCGCCGTGATCGGGATAAAGAGCAAAGACAAGCCCACGCCACGCAACAGCAACATACCAAAGAAAGCGTCCCTGCCGGTGTCGGGTGTCAGTATCGAATAACCGGAAAAACAGAACATAAAGAACAGCACCATTCCTGTGGACAGCATATACTGCGGAGGAATCCCTTTTTTGATCAGGTTACCGACAATCGGCATCATAAAGGCTGTAGCCAATGCGGCGGGCACCATCAGCATCCCGGATTGCAAGGCCGTCCAACCCAGCAATTGTTGCGTGTACAAGGGGATAATGTAGGTGGATCCATACAGGCCGAACCCCAGTACAAAAGAGAGGATCGTTCCGACACGCAGGTTGCGGTTCTTCAGCACTTTAAAGTTCACAATCGGGTTGCGGTAGGTCATTTCGCGCCAGATAAAGAAAAACAAACCGGCTGCGGCTGTAATACTCAACACAAGGATAGCCGTATTGCTGAACCAGTCGTCTTCCTGCCCCCGTTCCAGAACGTACTGCAGGGAACCAACGCTGACCGCCAGCAAACCGATACCGATCCAGTCTACGTCAGAAGACTTGGTCTTTTCCGCATATTTAGGGCTGCGTACATACTGAATGGTCAGTATAGCGGCGATGATGCCAATCGGGATGTTGATGTAGAAAATGTAGGGCCAGGAAAAGTTATCGACGATATAACCACCAAGGGGTGGTCCCAGCGTAGGACCGACGATCACACCAAGGCCATAAATGGCAGTGGCTT
>DATJDO010000453.1:0-5268 GCA_035497375.1 Chitinophagaceae bacterium
AAGAATTTTCTCCTGTACGTGGGGCATCTTTTGCAGGCAACGATCAAACAGCGGTATACCGGTCATTGCCGCCTGGCTAATGAAGAACTGGCCTTTGTACAAAAACTGGCTGCAACCGGTATGTCTATTGAGGCGATCAGCACCCTGATCGAAGAATTGAATAAGGCTTCCTTTTATATACAGAGAAATGCCAGTGCCAAGATACAGCTGCATGCCCTGAGCATCAGAATGATGTATGCTATTCAGAATAAAAAAGTATCTTCGCTGAATTAGCGTTTGCAAAAAATCCGGTCCGGGTAATTCGTTGGAGGAGTTCTGCTCCTGCCGGCATCATCTCTGGGCTGTCACTATAAAAATAAATAAAGAATGGGATGTGGTAACTGTGGCTCAGGAGCCAACGGTAAACCCGCAGGCTGTAAAAGCAACGGAGGTTGCAGTAGCGGTGGGTGCAACAAAATGAATGTATTTGATTGGCTGGGTACCATACCCCTCCCTGGTGGAGCTAAGCCTTTCCCGATCATAGAAGTGTCTTTTAACAGCGGAAGCCGCAAAGAGTACTTCAAGAACAATAGTGCGCACACTATCGTCAAAGGCGATTGGGTGACTGTAGAAGGTGTCGGAGGTTTCGATATGGGACAAGTGAGCCTGACGGGTGAGCTGGTCCGTTTACAGATGAAGAAATACGGTGTGCAGGATCAGAATGCCTTGAAAAGGGTCATGCGTACCTCCTCGCCTGAGGATATCGAACTATATCACCAGAACAAGCAAAAGGAAAAAGAGATCATGATCCGCAGCCGGGCGATCTCAAAGGAGTTAAAAGTCGATATGAAGATCGGCGAAGTGGAATTGCAGGCAGACGGGAAAAAGGCAACCTTCTTTTATACCGCAGAACACCGTGTCGATTTCCGCGAACTCATCAAAGTATTTGCTTCCGACTTTAAGATAAAAGTGGAAATGCGCCAGATCGGTGCCCGTCAGGAAAGCGGTAAAGTAGGCGGTATAGGGTCCTGCGGACGTGAACTTTGCTGCAGTACCTGGCTGACAGATTTTAAATCTGTCAATACGACTGCTGCCCGTTACCAATCCTTGTCCATCAACCAGACCAAACTTTCCGGACAGTGCGGACGCCTGAAATGCTGCCTGAATTATGAACTGGATACCTATATGGATGCGCTGAGGCATTTTCCTTCTCATGCGGACCATATCCAGACCGCCAACGGTAAAGCCAACCTCATCAAAAAGGATATCTTCCGTAACCTGATGTGGTATGCATTTCCCAACAGCAGCAAACATTACCCGCTTACTATAGAAAGGGTAAAGGAAATTCTGGTGCTGAATAAAGAAGGAGTGTTCCCTGAAGAATTGCAGGCGGTAGAGCTGGAAGCAAAAGCGAAACTGAAAGTAGATGTGGGTTTTGTGAATGACGTAGGTCAGATCACGCTGAAAAACCTCGAGAAAAGGAAATCAAAAAATAAAAACAAAAAAGGTCAGCCAAAGAGTGGCGGCCAGCCTGTGAAAGCGGAAGGCGGCAAAGCACCGGGACAAAGCCAGGAGCAAAAAGCCCCCAGACAGGAAAACCAAAACCAAAACCGGGGACCGAAACAGCCCAAACCCCAAAATGCCAACCAGGGCCAAAAGCAGGCGCAAGGCCCTAAGCCTGCACAGCAGGCAGGCCCTAAACCGCCCCAAAATCCTAAACCACAGCAAAAAGTGAAACCCGCACAAGGGGCAGGAAACGAGCAACCTACAAAAGAAGGGCAGGAGGCTAATGCGGCCAGGCCGAATAACCAGAATCGCAGGAACCGGAAAGACCGTGGGCCTAAGGAAAGCCCCCCTGTACCGAAGCCTGAAGGCTAAATACTATTGAGAAGCGTCCGTTTGCCGGGCGCTTTTTTATTAGGAAGCTGTATTTTTACCACGAAAAGCTTTGATCAGTCATGAGTCTGAAAGGGAAGAAAATAATATTGGGTGTCACCGGTAGCATTGCCGCGTACAAAACTCCTCATCTTGTAAGGCTTTTGGTCAAAGAGGGTGCAGAGGTAAAAGTGATCTGTACTGAAGCGGCCGGGAAGTTTGTCAGCACACTGGCCCTGAGCACGGTATCCAAATATGAGGTGCTGAGTAATATCAGTGATGGCAGCGCCTGGAACAACCATGTGGCGTTGGGCCGCTGGGCCGACCTGATGCTGATCGCCCCCTGCAGTGCCAATACCCTGGCCAAACTGGCCAATGGTATCTGCGATAACCTGCTGGCGGCCGTGTACCTGTCTGCGATCTGCCCCGTTCATATAGCCCCGGCGATGGATGAAGATATGTGGCATCATCCCAGTACCAAAAATAACCTGAAGACGCTTTCTTCATACGGTAATCACCTGATCCCGGTAGGACATGGCGAGCTGGCCAGTGGCCTGGTGGGCGAAGGACGTATGGCGGAGCCGGAAGATATTGTGCGGCATTTGTCTGCGCATTTTAGCGGAGGTGAGCTGCCACTGAGCGGAAAAAAAGCCCTGGTTACAGCGGGGCCAACCTTCGAGCGCCTGGATCCTGTTCGTTATATCGGCAACTTCTCTACCGGTAAAATGGGGATTGCGCTGGCCGAAAGCCTGGCCAGTCTGGGTGCAGACGTTGACCTGGTATTGGGGCCTACACACCTGAGGCCTACACATCCGCGTATCCGGGTAACAGAAATTGAGTCGGCAGGAGAAATGTTTGACGCTTGTGCTGCCCTTTTCCCCCAGTCGGATATTACAGTGATGGCCGCAGCCGTTGCCGATTTTCGCCCGAAAGAAAAAGCCGTGCAGAAAATAAAAAAGACAGGGGAAACGTTAGAACTGGTGTTGGAAAAGAACAAAGATATACTAGCCTACCTGGGTTCTATAAAGAAAGATCAGCAGTTGCTGGTAGGCTTTGCCCTGGAGACCAACAATGAAATGGAGCATGCCCGGGCCAAGCTGCAGGCCAAAAATGCCGATTTTATTGTGCTGAATTCTTTGCAGCAAAGTGGTGCGGGATTTGGTGTGGATACGAACCAGGTCAGTATATTGGGAAAGGACGGCTCTGCAACAGAAATACCGTTACAATCCAAAACTTCAGTAGCTTCAGCAATCATCGCCTACATAATGAACTATCAATGATGAATAAGTGCAGGTTTTTTTTAGTATTCTTACTGGTGTGCGGTGCACTGATCCCTGCTACCGCACAGGAACTGAACTGTAAAGTCAGTATCCGGCACGATCGTATCCTCAATGTAGACCAACAAGTGTTTACCGATATGGAGCGTGCGATTACCAGCTTTATCAATACGCGTAAATGGACCACAGACGATTACAGCCCGCAGGAAAAAATTGAATGCACCATCATGTTCAACCTTACGGCGAAGCTGGATGGCGTGCAGGATGGGTATGAGGCTACGCTGAATATACAGGCAACAAGGCCGGTATACAATACGGGGTTCAACACCTCATTGGTCAATTTTGTCGATAAAGAAGCCAATTTTAAATTTAACCAGTTCAGTCCGCTGATATTTGATGATAACCGGGTCGGCAGCAGTGGCGATGCCATTACGGATAACCTTGCGGCGACACTGGCTTTTTATGTGTATGTCATCCTCGGCCTGGATTATGATAGTTACAGCATGAATGGCGGCGCTGCATACTTTAAAAAAGCACAGAATATCGTAAACAATGCCCCGGAAGGTAAAGGGGTAAGAGGATGGAAGGCCGTAGACGGCACTAAAAACCGCTATTGGATGGCAGACCAGTTGCTGAACCCCAGGTTTGCTGACTTTCATAAATACTGGTATTCCATGCACCGCATGGGCTACGACATGTATTACGACAAGCCAGTTGAGGCCAAAAAGAATATACTCAGCGGCATCAGTACCCTGCAAAAGCTGAACCGTGATAATCCCAACGCGATATTGGTACAGTTCTTTTTTAATGCCAAAAGCACCGAATTGCTGAACCTGCTGGCCGATATGCCCGTAGGAGACCGGCAACAGTATATTACCCTTCTTTCCCAAGCCGATGTTACCAATGCACAGAAATATCAGGCACTTTCGAAGTAAGCCCGGCCTGCTACTGGTATTCCTGCTGCTGTACAGTTGCAAGCCGCAGGAAAAACCACCGATACCGGTAGAGACAATGAAAAATATCCTGCTGGATATTCACCTGGCTGAGGCCTATAGTTCCGTTATTGTGAGAGACTCCGTGCACAAAGCCCGCTACAATAAAGAGCTTGATTCCCTGTCTCTTTTTTACAAACAAATACTGGGCCGGAATAAAGTTGCCCCCGATGCCTTTGAACAGGCGCTGAAATGGTATGCCCTGCACCCGGACAAACTGGATTCGGTGTATAGTGGTATTGCGCCGGTACTGGATAGTCTGAAGACGAAGATTCCGCCTAACCAGTAGTCGTCCTTGTTACAGGATCAGGTATTCTATATTTTTAATCTTGTCTTTTTCCAGCAGGGTAGCAAACTGCACTTCCGGGATCAGGCGCAATTTCTTCAGGTACTGCAAGGCTATGGCCTCCGGATCGTCGTCTGCCACCATCCAGATATAGTCCATGTTGCGCAGGCTGGGTAATAAGTGTACTTCGTCGTTTTTTAGCTTATACAAAGTAAGGCAGAATGCCGAGCGGGGTACCGGGCTCTGGTAGATTGCAAAAGAAAAGTGCTGGTTGTTTTTCTTGCCGACCATCACATCCAGCTTGGGTTTGCGTACAAAAGAAAGCTGGAAGGCGCGGTTGAGCACATGGCAAAGCGTGTAGGCAGGCTTGTCACTCGAAATGCCGATCAGGGCTACATTTTCGAAAAAATCGTCTTCGATGGCAAAGGTGTCGAGCTTTAATATTTTTTTTGCAGTAGCCAAATTGCCCTTATATTTAATGAGCCAAATTTCGGCTAAAAAAACAAACCGTCTAAATTATTTTTTATGGGTATTGGAATTGCGCTTGGTGTCATTTTGCTGATTATTTTGCTGGGCCTGGTGACGGTAAACCAGGGTAGTGTAGCCGTAGTAACTGTGTTTGGTAAGTACAGGCGTATCCTGCGGCCCGGGTTGAATGTGCGTATCCCGCTCGTTGAACGGATCTATAAAAGGATTTCGATACAGAACAGATCTATGGAGCTTCAGTTTCAGGCTATCACACAGGATCAGGCGAACGTGAACTTCTCTGCCATGATGTTGTATTCCGTATTGAACCAGGACGATGCCACGATCCAGAATGTAGCGTTCAAGTTCGTAGATGAACGCAACTTTATGCAGG
>DATJDO010000454.1:0-3444 GCA_035497375.1 Chitinophagaceae bacterium
TGCCCGCCGATTTTGATGGTGCCGTTTTCGGCAAACAGGGTAATGGCCCCCTCCATATTCTTTTCATAAGAGCAGGTCGTGAAGTTGAAATTGACTACAGCTCCGTTTTTTGCCTGCAATACAAAACTGCCGGTATCTTCAAATTCCGTATTATGCTGGTGTGCAAAATTGTGGGTAATGCCTGTAGCGCTGTCTATGCTACCGTTGAGATAATAGAGTATGTCTACAAAATGGCTGAATTGGGTGAACAGACAGCCGCCATCTTTGTCTTTTTTTCCTCTCCAGTCGCTTTGTGCATAGTAGGCATCGCCACGGTTCCAGAAACAGTTTACCTGTACCATAAAGATGTGCCCCAGCTGCCCGGAAGTGATCAGCTCTTTGACGGCAGCTACAGGAGGGTTATAGCGGTTTTGTTTGACGGCAAATATGATGCGTCCCGCTTGTTCTGCTGCCGCAATCATACGGTCACACTCCAGTGTACTTAATGCCATCGGTTTTTCGACAACCACATGCAGGCCGGCTTCCAGGGCGGCAACCGCATGCGTTTCATGCAAGTAATTGGGCGTGCAGACGCAGAGTACATCCGCTTCGCAGGTGTCAAGCATGGACCGGATATTGTCAAAAAACGGGACGGGGAAGAGGGCAGATACTTCAGGGTTGGTGTCGCAGACTGCAACCAGCTGTGTATGTGGATTCTGGTTGATGTGTTCCGCATGTCTCCTGCCGATATTGCCTAAACCGATGATCGCAAATTTTACCATTACCCTTGATTAAAAGTATAAAAATCCTGTACTTATTCCCATTTAAAAACTTTGGCCGCTACGATATAGATTACAACACCCCAGACCAGCAGCACCAGGATGTCCAGGCGAAGTTCCCATAATCCGGCCCCTTCAAACGCCGTTTTACGTAAAGCGTCATTCAGGTAGGTGAGCGGCATAGCTTTGCTGACCGGTTGCAGCCATTTTGGAAAGCTGTCTACAGGGAAAAACGTGCCGGCCAGGAGAAATTGCGGCATGGTAATCATATTGGCCATAGGTGGAATCGTCGCTTCGTTTTTTGCGAGGCCACTCACACTGAAGCCAAAGCCCATAAAGACCATCACGCCCAGCATACAGAGAAACAGCATCTGCAGTACCGTAGCCCAGCCATGAATCAGGTGATAGTCGAATGCAAAATAACCGACACCGATGATGATAAAGGCGGTCAGCAGTTGGAACACAAGCCGGGCAAAGCCTTCGCTGAGCACAATGACTTCGCGGCGTACTGGTGTAGCAAAAAAGCGTTTCAGTACCAGTGTCTGGCGCATGCTGAAAAAAATAAAAGCCGTACCGAAAACGCTGCCGGCCAGCAGCGAAAAACCAAGCTGACCGGGCAGGATAAAGTCTATAGTCTTAAAAGAGCGCATATGGTCCGCGGTAACCGTCACAGTGGCCTGTTCCGCCATTTTTTGTGCCAGTTCCGGGTTGAGGTTTTGTGCGGTTTCGTTAATGATGGTTTTCAGCTGCGCCAGCTTGTCGCTTTGCGCCTCTGCTCCTTTAATGTCGACCTTATAGGCGGGAAACAACATTTTTTGCGCCCGGATGTCCACTACCGCAGTGATGTCGCCATTCTTCAATGCTTTTTGTTGTGCCGCTTCCCCGCTGATATCGGTCCATTTGATCGCAGGATTATGCTGCAAGGCCTGGTACAAGGCATTTGCCGTATCGCAGCTTTTTGCTTTGGAAATCTTTACCGAAAAGTTTTTGCCGCCGCCCAGGAACCCGAAGGCTATAATAAATACAAGGGGAAAAGCAATACTGAACACAACAGCAGACGGGCTTTTGGTAATAGAAAGCAGGCTGGCTTTGGTTAGTGATCGTAAAGCGGTCAGATTATTGTATGAAGACATAAGGCGTGCGTGTCCTGAAAAAAGTGAGGCAAATGTAGCAACTACAACTTTATAATTTCGTAAAAAGTATTTGTCTTATCTTGGCTGCCATTGCCCGCACACAAACGAACTATCCCGGTGAGAAAAGTCCTGTTTTTTATATTGGTCCTGATAGCTGGCCTTGCCCAGAGGGTACAGGCGGCGCGTATCTTCATACCGATGGATGCCGATGGCCAGGTGAACCACCTGAAGGCTTACGGGGTTGCGTTTGCATCCCTGAAATTAAATATTTCTGTAGATTGGCTGCTGAACTACAGGGGCGGAAGTTTTGCTATCGAGCAGAATGAACCGGTAGAACGTTTATGCAAACTCAGGGGGGTTAGTTACGATATCATTACCGATGCTCAATACCTGGCTATTGTAGAACGAATCAGTGCGGCCGACAACAATGAAGACATCATCAAGTTGGAAAAGGCTCCTAAAATAGCCGTATACACACCAAAAGGCAAGCATCCCTGGGATGATGCGGTGACCCTGGTGCTGGAGTTTGCCGAAATACCTTTTGATAAATTATATGATGACGAGGTGCTGGCCATGAAGCTGCCCGAATACGACTGGCTACACCTGCACCACGAAGACTTTACCGGTCAGTACGGAAAATTCTGGGGGGCCTACCGCTCAGCAGCATGGTACCAGGAGGATGTGCGGATTATGGAAGAAATAGCCCGGAAAAACGGCTATGCCAAGGTCTCCAAACTCAAACTCAGCGTAGCCAAAAAAATCAGGGAGTTTGTAGCAGGTGGCGGCTACCTGTTTGCGATGTGTTCGGCAACAGACAGCTACGATATTGCCCTGGCCGCCCAGACTACAGATATCTGCGATGTGCCTTTTGATGGCGACCCGATCAGCCCTAACGCACAGCAAAGCCTGGATTTTAACCAGTGTTTTGCGTTTAAGGATTTTGTGATTTCACAAAATCCAATGGAATATGAGTATTCTAATATTGATAATACAAACTACCGCATGGTGCCGATGGAAACAGACTATTTTACCCTGTTTAATTTTTCGGCAAAATTCGACCCGGTACCGACGATGCTTTGTCAGAACCATACCGATATTATCAAAGGCTTTATGGGGCAAACCACCTCTTTTCGCAAAGAAGTCATTAAGTCCAGCGTACTGGTCATGGGAGAAAATAAGGCTGCAAACGAAGCACGCTATATACACGGGGAATTTGGAAAGGGAACCTGGACCTTCTATGGAGGCCATGATCCGGAAGACTACAAACACCTGGTCGGCAATCCTCATACGGAATTGTCGTTGCATCCCACATCGCCCGGTTATCGCCTGATTCTGAACAACGTATTGTTCCCGGCTGCTAAAAAGAAACCCCGCAAAACTTAATCCACCACATCCGCAAAAGCAGAACGGATAGGGCTGCCGAAGAAAAGGGAGCCTTGCCGGTCGAAATTTTCAGGATCGTCCGTCGTAAAGAAACGGATATCCCCGTTTTTGCTCAGCTTCTCATCCATTTCTTTGTGTCGCTGCAGGTAATCGGCCAGGCTTTGGGCAAC
>DATJDO010000455.1:0-3396 GCA_035497375.1 Chitinophagaceae bacterium
GCGAAACCCAGGATTATGCGATCAATATCCTGCAATTCGGCAAACCAACGGTCACCGGCAGGTTGAAAGTCTGCCAATACGACTCGGTAGTGATGAACGCATCAAGCGTTGCCGACACTCCTGTTATCTTTACCTGGACAGGCCCCGGTGGATTTACCGGTATCGGCCCGAAGATCACCTTTGTTAATGCAGACCCTTCACTGAGCGGAACCTACTATGTTACCGCCACCTCAAAAGGCAGAACATCTTCACCACGCGCCGTGGAAGTAGTGGTATACCCCAAACCACCCATCCCGAATGTATTGAATGCCAATATCTGCCAGTATGAAGCAGACGGCAAATTGAAAACAGATGGCAAAAATGTTATCTGGTATAATGTTCCTGTCGGCGGCTTCGGAGATACTATTGCCCCTACAGTACCAACGCATACCCCCAACACGGCCACATTCTACCTGACCCAAACAATCAATGGTTGTGTGAGCGACCGGGCTAAAGTAGTGGTGAATGTTATTTTAAAACCCAGCCCTCCCGTGGTAAAATCACCGGTTACCTACTGCCAGTTGCAGGAACCAGACCTGGCAGCGAAAGGAGAAAACCTTAAATGGTACCTGGATTCTGCTGGCGGTGTAGCCAGCACCATCAGCCCTACTCCTCCTGTAGGATTCCCTGACGAGATCGATTACTATGTATCACAGACCATCAATGGTTGCGAGAGTGACCGTGCAAGGATCAGGGTTATCGTATACGAACAACCCAACGGTATCATTATCCACAGCAAACCTTATGTGTGCCAGTACGACACGGCCAGCTTTGAATACTTTGGTAACGCACCGGCCAACTACGACTACAAATGGTTCTCTACAAACGGCACCCTGGAAAGCGGTGGCGGACAAGGCCCTGTGGTCTTCCGCTTTAACGATACCGGCAATAATGTAGTGAGCCTGTTTGTCAACAATGGTAAATGCGCTACGTTCCGTATAGCCGATACCATTACAACAAGAACTGCCCCGACAGCTTATATTGATACAGTATATAATGCCTGTGTGGGCGTACCGATTACCATTACAATAGACTCTGCAACACCCGGCGCATCCAATTATCAATGGCAATGGGACGGCGGAACCGTTGTCAGCGAAACGATGGACGGTGGCCCTTACAGTGTAGTATGGAATACAGCCGGCCCCAAAGAACTGGGACTGATTGTATCACACCGCACCTGTCCTTCCCTGCCCATCAAACGCCGGTTCTTCATCAATGACAGGCCTATCGCTAAAATTACCTCCATCAGGAAAATCACCAGTAATGGCAACGATACCGCCTTTATTACCGGTAAGATCTGTTCCCGTGATACTTTGATCTTTACCGCGTTCAAAGACACCACCTATAAATACAAATGGTATCCGGAATACTATTTTGAAAGGGATACCATATCTATAGTAGCAGATCGCATGCGTGCTCCTGGCTATGTGAGTGTGCGCGTAACGAATGATGCAGGCTGTGTCGGTTACGACAGTACTTATGTCCGTGCCGAATCCTGCTGTGAACTGTCTATGCCGAGCGCGTTTACACCCAATGGTGATGCCATCAACGACCGTTTCCGCCCATTGCGCGACGGCCGCCAGGATATCGTTACCTTCAGGATAGTAAACAGGTGGGGCCAGGTAGTATACGAATCGGCCAACACTGATCTTGAAGGTTGGGACGGCAGCTTCGCCGGAAGGCCACAGGATATGGGTGTATACCAATACTACATCAAATACAGGTGCTTGGACGGAAGCATGAATGAGCTGAAAGGCGATATCACGCTGATCAGATAAAGGCAAAATCACTGATTACTTTGTAAAAGACCGGTAAAAAATTACCGGTCTTTTTTTATACCGAAAAGTGTAACTTCAATACCAAATCAATAAAGGAGGGATTGTCTATGAACCGGCACAAAATCAAATACCTTGCAGCAGGATTATTATTAGGTTCGGGCCTTGTCGGCCTGATCGCGTTCAACAAAGCGGACAAGAATGACGAAAAGGTAGAAGTGAAGGAAGACGGGCGTTTGCAATACAAGTGGTATGCTCCCCAGACGCCCACCAAAGCTTCTTTTGCGGGGGAACCTGTCCCCCTGGATCGCTGGGAGGTACGGGAACGCTATGACCGGGAATTGCTGATGAACTATTACATGCATGGCTCCCTGATGTACATTCTCAAACTAAGCTACCGGCAGTTTCCCGTTATCGAAAAAGAGCTGAAAGCCAATGGCATACCGGATGATTTCAAATACTTATGTGTCGCTGAAAGCAACCTGCAAAACCTGGTATCTGCGGCCGGGGCACAGGGTTACTGGCAATTTATGAACAGCACTGCTCCCTCCTATGGATTGGAAGTGACCAGTGAAGTCGATGAGCGCTACAACCTGAAGAAGGCTACGCAGGCAGCCTGCCAGTATTTCATCCAGGCCCACAATAAGTTCGGCAGCTGGACTGCTGCCGCTGCATCTTACAACTGCGGTATGGGTGGTTACAATGGTCACGCTACATTTCAGGGCAGCAACAACTATTACGACATTGCCTTACCCGAAGAAACCAACCGTTATATCTTCAGGATACTGGCCTTTAAAAACCTCATCAGCACCGCATCTTCATGGGGCTATATCCTGCAACCGGAGGATACTTACCGCCCCCTGCGCACGAGAATCCTGAGCGTTGATACGGCAATAACGAATCTTGCTACCTTTGCGCAGGCTCAGGGCAGCAGTTATAAGATCCTGAAAGTAATGAACCCCTGGCTGCGGGCACGTAACCTGCCGGCAAAAAAAGGAAAGACTTACGAGATTGAGCTGCCGCTGAATTAACACTGAAAGACGGTTCCATGACGCAAATATATCCCTTGTCCGAAGGCACATTTACCATTGGGCATGACAAGAAATTTATTCCATTCGATGAACACAAGCATATACTGGAAGAACGCCCCACCGGCTCGCTGCTGGTAGAGATACAACCCTTCCTCGTTGATACCGGCCGCGACCTGATCGTGCTGGACACCGGCTTGGGTTTCAGCAACGAACACGGTGTGCTGCAAATTCATGAAAACCTGCGTCGCCACGGCTACGAACCCGAAGATGTAACCAAGGTATTGCTGAGTCACCTGCATAAAGATCATATCGGCGGGGCGACCTATGAGGATGACTATGGCACTGTCAAAGCGACTTTCCCGAATGCACAATATTGTATTTACAGACCAGAGGCGGCCTTTGCCGTAGAGAAAGGAGCACCATCCTACGTCCCCCAGGATGTTGAGCATTTGCTGGGGCTGGAAAATATACTCTGGCTTAGTGGGGAGACAGGAGATATAGATGGGTATATTCATTTTACGCATTCGGGTGCGCATTGCCCGCAACATATC
>DATJDO010000456.1:0-3880 GCA_035497375.1 Chitinophagaceae bacterium
ACCGGGAGCAGAATGTGCTGGCAGAGATCGCCCTGATCCGTAAAGAAGTAATGGTGATGAAACGCTCCATAGCGCCGGTACGTGACCTGGTTTCCGGTTTTTTACGTACCGAGAGCGACCTGATTGAAGAGCGTAATGAAAAATACTTTAAAGACGTTTCCGACCATATCATCCAGGCGCACGAGCATTGCGAAGGCCTGCGCGATATGCTCAGCAACCTGCAGGATATGTATATGAACCGCATCAACCTCCGTATGAATGAGGTGATGAAGATCTTTACGATGGTCTCTCTGTTACTGGCTCCTGCTACAGTAATCGGCGGTGTTTTCGGTATGAATTTTGACCGTATTCCCCTATTGCATGACCAGCTGGGTTTTTATATATCCGTAGGCGCCATGTTGCTGATCCCAATGGCCATGATCATCTACTTTAAGAAAAAACGCTGGTTCTGAACTCAGATATAGCCTAAGAAATCGACAAGTGTTTTAGGGAAAGCATAGTTCCCGATCTGTTCCGCTTTTACCCAGAAGCCTTCAGCGGGAAGATGTTCCGGTTTCTCCTGCAACACTACACTATATAGTTTACTGTCAATCAGCTGGTGGGTAAGCCGCTGACGCGACGTAGCCAGCAACATTGGCTGTATGCCTTGCGGCAATATTTTTTTCCAAACCGGAAAATCTTTTAACTCCGGTACGCTGATTCCATTTTCTGATTCTATCAGGAAAAATTCATGCAGATTTTGCCAGATTCCTTTTTCCGTACGCTTCCTGATCCATATTTCATCGCGGTAACGCAGCATAATAAAGTTGAAGAAACGGTGCTGCACCTGTAGTTTTTTACTTTTCACCGGCAGCAATGCAGTTAATCCCTCTTTGTATGCGGAACATTTTTTGTTCAGCGGGCATTGGGTACAATCCGGAGATTTGGGTGTACAGACTGTAGCGCCCAGGTCCATAATAGCCTGATTGTAAGCGGCACTATTGCCCTCATCAAGTAGCTGCTGCGCCAGGCCGGCAAACATTCTTTTCCCTTCTGTGCCATCTATGGCTGCTTCTATACCGAAGTAGCGCGACAGTACACGGTATACATTGCCGTCTACAACGGCATGCGGCAACCCGAATGCAAAAGAAGCAATAGCCGCCGCAGTATAAGCCCCCACCCCTTTAAGGGACAGGATATCTTCATGCCGGCCGGGGAAAATGCCGCCCAGCTCTTTACAGATATACCTTGCGGTAGCCAGCATATTTTTGCAGCGATTATAGTAGCCCAGGCCCTGCCACAGGCGAAATACTTCCTCATCCTGCGCTGCTGCCATATCGCAGACCGAGGGATAATGTTCTGTAAAAGTCAGGTAATACTTCAGGCCCTGCTCTGCCCTGGTCTGTTGCAGGATCACCTCAGACAACCATATCCGGTAGGGGTCGCGCTCCCCCTTCCAGGGCAGGCTGCGCCCGTTGTCGTGGGTATGCCAGTAAAGTAACTGCGTGGTAAAATATTGTTGCTTTGTGTCTTTTCCCATGCTTAATTATAATCTTACCCTTGGATCCAGCCGGGCATACACCAGGTCAGCCAGCAGGCTCACCAATACAAAAATCAGTGCAGACAGTAGTACTGATCCCATCACAACAGGGAAATCAAATTTATCCAATGCGTCAACCGTGAGCTTTCCTACCCCCTTCCAGCCGAAGATAAATTCTACGAAGAAAGAACCGGCAAGCAATTCCGCCATCCAGCCTGATATAGCGGTCACCACCGGGTTCAGGGCATTGGGAAGGGCATGCCTGCGGATCACCTGCACCTGACTTAGCCCTTTTGCATAAGCGGTACGGATATAGTCCTGCGACAAAGTATCCAGCAATGAGCTCCGTGTCAGCTGTGCAATAATAGCCAGGGGACGGATGCCCAGGGCCAATGCAGGTAAAACAAGATTACGGAAAGCAAGCTGCCGTTCGCCCGTGATCGCATCATATTCCCAAAGGCTACCGGTCATATCCAGGCCGGTAAAGCGGTGTAGTAGAAAACCGAATACATAGGCAATCAGCAGGCCGGCAAAAAAAGAAGGCATAGAAATACCAGCCACACTGGCAGCGATAGCACCCGTGTCGATCCAACTATCTTTATACACTGCAGCCAGGATACCCAGCAGGATACCCACAATAGTGGCAAACAACATCGCAGAGCAAGCCAGCAACAGGGTTCCGGGCAAGGCTTCTGCCAGCACTGAACTGACCAGGCGCTTGGTACGGTAGGAACGGCCTAAGTAAGGTTTTTTGAGCGCCAGCAACCGGTCGCCGGTGGAGAACAGCGGTACATAATTATATTTTGCCTGGTCGCTGCGGGCATGCACGGCCAACGGAGACAGGTCGTTCAGGTACAATATATAGCGTTGCGCCATAGTCTTGTCCAGGTTCAGCTCCCGGCGCACATTTTCTAGCGAAGCCAGATCGCTGCGTTGTCCCAGGGTCAGGCGGGCGGGATCTGAGGGCAATATATTGAACAACAGGAAGACCAGGCTCACTACCCCCCACAACACCACAAGGCTGTACACAATTTTTCGGAGCAGGAAGCGGATCACAGTTTTTCTTATTGAAGATTGAGCACAGCACCGTTCATAGCCATATCTTTCGGATAGGTTTTAGGCGACCATTTATTCTGTATCACGCCGTCTTTCAGCATCATCAGGCCCGGGTTGCTGCGCATAGCCGTTTTACTGACCGTAACGTCGATAATCATCCATTGAGCACCTTGCAGTTTATGTGCTGCGGCAAAAGCGTCGGCATCTGATTTGCTGGAAGAACTCAGGATGTAAAACGGTACATTCAGCTGGTTGGCCTTAGAGACCAGGGTTTGTAAACGCTCTATATTTTCTGTACTGGCCTTTTTGACATCGCGGATAAACAGGAAAAAAGTGTAGCCCGGCTCTTTCAGGATAGATTCCGTCAAATCATTACCGGAATAGTCGCTGAGTACAAAGTCTTTGATCGCAGGTTCCGCATTACCCTTCTTCACCAGTATACTTTTGCTGTCTACAAATACCCAGGTAGTATCCTGCCAGGGGTAATTGGTTTCGTCAAATTCCTGCTGTTTACCGTCCTTGGCATAGATCATTACCGTTTTGTACACATCCGGTGTGGAGCCGGGAGGTGCCTGCATCTTGGTCCAGATATGGGTGCCCACTTTGTAGGAGAGACAATCGAACACCGGCAGGTAGTTCAGTGTTTTCCATTGGCTGCCAAAGGCAAAGAGTACGGCAAGGGTCATCAGCACAAAAGTGGCCTTACCATTGAATACCGGCTTGATCCGCTTGCGGAACACAAACAGTATGATGACCAGCGCCAGCAGGATCACATCCTTCCAGAAGGTTTCGGCATTGGAGATTTTAATACAGTCGCCAAAGCAGCCACACTCTTTGATCTTGTCGGTCAGGTACACATAAGCCGTCAGGAAGGTAAAGAAAACATTCAGCAGCAACAGCAGGAAGGAAAACGCCCTGAAGGCCGCGCCAAGTAATAAAGCAATTCCGGCGATGATCTCGAAGCCGATCATCAGTACCGACAAAGCCAATGAGTATTCCATCAGGCCATGCATGCCCCAGACCTCGAAAAACTCATTCATTTTATAGCTGAGGCCCTGTGGGTCGTTGGCCTTTATGAGTCCTGAGAAAATAAACAGTGCGCCGACAATGATGCGCAGCAGCCAGAGAATGTATTTCATAGTGTTTCGAGATTTAGCGTGAGTGCCTCAAAAATAAGGTAAAGTTCATATGCCCGATGTTGCCGGTTTGTAAAACCTAGGCACCCTCGCCGATCCGGATCAGGGCAAAAATGCCGTAGTTCACGATATCAGCAAAATTGGCATCAGCACCTTCAGAAACGCTGAC
>DATJDO010000457.1:0-2344 GCA_035497375.1 Chitinophagaceae bacterium
GGCTGCATACTTATTTACCAGTGCCATGGCATTGCTGGTCTGGTGGTCTTCCGCTGCATAAGGGTAGGGTACAAAAATGACCGGCTTGGCTACGATGCACAATTCTGCAATAGCCAGGGCGCCTGCCCTTGAGATCACCAGGTCTGCCGCCGCATACGCCTTGTCCATTTCCCTGATGAAGTCGAATACTTTTACCTGTGCACCGAATGCAGCTGCCCTTTGTTTCGCTTGTTCGAAATAAGGTTTGCCTGTTTGCCAGATGACTTGTGTGCCATCCTGTATGATCTGCTCCAGGTCTTTATCTATCGCTTCGTTGATCGATTTGGCTCCCAGGCTGCCACCAACAACCAGTACCACTTTGGCTGCGGTATGCAAACCGAAGAAACCCAATCCCTGTTGTTGTGTGCAGGTACTATTGACAATCATGTTCCGTACCGGGTTGCCGGTCAGGCGGATCCTGTCGGCCGGGAAAAACTGCTGCATGCCTTCGTAGGCGACACAGATCGCTTTCGCTTTTTTACCCAGGATCTTGTTGCTCTTTCCTGCGAATGAGTTTTGTTCCTGTATCAGGGTAGGTATGCCTTTGGCTTGCGCAGCGTTCAGCATCGGGAAGTTGGCATAGCCACCGACACCGATCACCACATCCGGTTTGAAATCGCGGATAATGCCCCTGGCTTTCCAGGCGCTTCTGATCAGCTTAAACGGCAATAGTATGTTTTTCAGCATATTGCTGCGGTTAAAGCCCGCAATATCAAGTCCCACGATCCGGAAACCTTCCTGCGGTACTTTCTCCATTTCCATTTTGCCGTTGGCCCCTACAAAAAGCAATTCCAGGCCAGGCTGCATCCGCTGGAGCGCATGCCCGATTGCTACCGCAGGGAAGATATGCCCCCCGGTACCGCCACCTGCTATGATTACTTTTTGTTGCATCGTTTATGCTGTTGCTATTTTGTTCTTAGTTGTTTTTTCCTGTTGTATAAACAGTTTCGATTGTCCTTTTGCGTTTGCCTGCGCATCACCTTCCATCTCATCTACGTACCGGCTGATGCTCAGGATAATACCAAAGGATACACTGGTAAATAGTATCGACGATCCTCCCATGCTGACCATCGGCAGGGTGAGACCCGTTACCGGAACCAGGTGCACGGTTACCGCCATGTTCAGCATAGCCTGGAATACCAGGGTAATGCTTAAGCCTACCGCCAGGAAGGCTCCGAAGGCATAGGGGCATCGCCGGAAAAGAATAATGCATCGCCACAGGAACAGGAGGTATAAAAACACGATGGCTGCACCACCCATCAGGCCGTACTCTTCGATCACAATGGCATAAATAAAATCTGAGTAGGGGTGCGGCAGGAAATTGCGCTGCTGGCTGTTGCCTGGTCCGCGGCCGGTAACACCGCCATTCGCAATCGCGATCTTGGCTTGCTGTACCTGGAAAGGATCTTCTTTTTTGACTCCGCTGGCGTCTTTTCCCCGGAAGTCTTCAATCCGCTTCACCCAGGTGGCTCCGCGGCCAAAGTCGAATGCTTTGGAAACGCCGATCAGTACCACGATACCAACAATACCCACCAGGGCCAGCAGCATAATGTGTTTTACCTGCACGCGGCCGATAAAGAACAGGATGCAGCAGGTGGCGCCCAACAGCAGGGCTGTGGACAGGTTTTCCGGGGCAATCAAGCCACAGATTACCAATACAGGTGTCAATACGGGGATGAATCCCTTACGGAAGTCTTTGATCACATTCTGCTTGATGCTGAGCAGGCGGGCCAGGTACATAAACAGGGCCAGCTTTGCAAAGTCAGAAGACTGGAAGGTAATATGAACGATAGGAATAGTGATCCAGCGCGATCCTTCATTGATGTCGGCACCAAAAAACATGGTGTACAACAGCAGGGGGATACTCAGCAGGTACATCAGCACGGATATCTTGGAGAACTTCGCATAGTTGATCTTGTGGACGAGTATAATCAGGCCCAGGCCAAATACGATCAGGGCCAGTTGCTTCATCATGAAGAAACTGGCATTCTTATCCAGCTTGTACGCAAGCGTACCGGTGGCACTGTACACCACTAACAAGCCAAAAAGAGACAGCAGCAATACGATGGACCATATTACTTTATCTCCTTTGATATGTCTGAGTATCTGTTGCATACTGCTTACAGGCTTTTTACTGCTTCTTTAAACTGGTCACCCCGGTCTTCATAATTCTGGAACAGGTCGAAACTGGCACAAGCAGGCGCCAGCAGGACCACGTCATTTTTTTCTGCAAGGGAATAAGCTGCCAGCACGGCATCTTTGGCACTTTGTGTATCTACGATGGTAGGGACCAGCGAACCAAAAA
>DATJDO010000458.1:0-7300 GCA_035497375.1 Chitinophagaceae bacterium
GAAAGAACCTTTAAAGCGCTGGACCAATTTATGGGTGCCATGGTTTCTTCCAATTCGAAATATGACAAATACATGCGTAAAGAAGGTGGTGTAACACTGAGCAGTAGTGAACTTGCCGGCCTGGCTGTCTTCGAGAACAAATGTGCCACATGCCACCCCGCCCCATTATTTACCGATCATTCCTTTCGCAATGCAGGGGTAAAACCCACAAGCCTGAACGACAGCGGCCGGGCGCACATTACCTTCAACCCGGATGATCTGTATAAATTCCGTGTGCCCAGCCTGCGCAACCTTTCCTACACCCAACCCTATCTGCACGACGGACGTTACGCAACCCTGGACCAGGTGCTGGACCAGATGGAAAAAGAGATTGTGGATGCTCCCAACCTGGACCCCGCAATGAAGGGCGGCATCAAACTGACAGACCAGGAACGTACCGACCTGAAAGCGTTTCTGAAGACCCTGGACGATGAGACTTTTGTCAAAGACAAACGTTTTTTTGAACCGGCCCCTTAAGCACGCACAAGCTTTTCCAGTGTGTGGACAAAGGAATTAATCTCCTCTTCCTGCGTATCCCAGGCGCACATCAGGCGCACCTCGTTCAGGTCTTCCCGCCATACGTAGAATGGAAATTGCTGCATCAAGGATTCATTCCACGCTATGGGTATGATGGCAAACACAACGTTGGCCTCCACAGGCCTTGTCACCTTTATTTGCGGGAAAGCGCGCAAAGCTTCGTACAACAAACGGGCCATGGCATTGGCATGAAGCGCCGTACTCCGCCACAGCTCGTTCTGCAGCAAAGCCTGGTATTGCGCGGCAATAAAGCGGGTCTTTGAGGCCAACTGCATCACCTGCTTGTGCTTGAACGGCATATGTTCTTTCAACTGTTCGTTGAAGACCACTACGGCTTCGCCAAACATCATACCCAGCTTCGTTCCGCCCAGAGACAACAGGTCCACACCAACATCCGTGCTGATCTGCTTCAGGCTACAACCCAGGCTGGCCGCGGCATTGAAAAACCGCGAACCATCAATATGAAAATACAATCCATGCTCTTTGCAGAGGCGGCCAAGAGCAGCTAATTCTTCAAGAGTATACACGGTACCGTATTCTGTAGACTGTGTCAGCGACAATATTTTAACCTGTGGGAAATGCAAGTCGCCTTTCCGGATCAGCTTTTGGCGTACCGTTTCCGGTTCCAGCTTTCCATGTTCATTCGTAGGCAGTGCAAAAAAGCGGCAGCCGGTAAAGGTTTCCGGCGCAGAAGATTCATCGTTATAAATATGAGAAGTATCCGCGCAGAGGACTGCGTTATACGACTGTGTCGCAGCACTGATACTGAGCACATTCGCCCCTGTGCCATTAAACACAAAATGAACGTCCACATCGGCACCCAATACATCGCGAAAAAGCGCTACTGTGTTTTTCGTCAGCGGATCATTTCCATAAGATCCTGCATGGGCACTGTTGGCCTGCTGCAAGGCATCCATCACTTCCGGAAGCACACCGGCATAGTTATCACTGGCAAAAGATTTCATATCCTGTTTCCTATATGTGCCGCAGCGCGTACGCTGGCGGCTATTTGATCATATCCATAAATTCCTGCTCCGTCAGTATCGATACCGTACCGAGCTTTTTGGCCTTTTCCAGTTTCGAGCCTGCGTCTTCGCCTACCACCAGGTAATTGAGCTTGCTGCTCACACCCCCCAGTATCACACCGCCCACAGCTTCCGCTTTGGCCTCAGCCTCACTGCGCTTCATTTGCGACAGGGTGCCGGTAAACAGGAAGGTCTTTCCGGCAAAGGCGCTATCCGACTGGCTTTCCTGCCGGTGATGGTTTACCAGGTTCACTCCAGACGCTTCAAGCAGGTCGATCATATGCCGGTTTTCGGGCGAAGCAAAAAAGTGTGTGATGGAGGCCGCTACTTTCGGCCCCACATCATCCAGTTGTTTCAGCTGTTCTTCATCCCATTCGTAGAAATCGCGCAGGTGACTCACCGTGCGGGCCAGGTTCTTCGCAGTCGTTTCGCCGACGTGGCGGATACCCAGGCCAAAGATGACTCTGTTCAGCGGCTGACCTTTCGATGCCTCGATGGCAGCCTGCAGGTTAGCAATGGATTTCTCCTTAAAACCTTCCAGCTGTGCAACCCTGCTCCAGTCGATACGGTACAGGTCGGGTACCGTACGCAGCAGGCCCAGTTCAAAAAATTTGCTCACATTCGATTCGCCCATACCCCGCACATCCATAGCATCCTTGCTGCAGAAATGGATCATGCGCTCTACTACCTGTGCGGCGCAGGCAATGTTGATGCACCGCCACACCGCTTCCTCCTCCGGTTTCTCCAGCTGCTCTCCGCACACCGGGCAATGGGTCGGAAAAACAATAGCCAGCTCACTGCCGTCCCGCATTTCAGCCAGGGGTTTCACAATATAGGGAATCACATCCCCCGCCCGCTCTACCAGCACCGTATCGCCGATATGGATATCTTTTTCACGTACCACATCTTCGTTGAACAGGGATATGGAACTGACCATAGCCCCACCAATGTTCACGGCATCGATCTTTGCCACAGGCGTTACAGAACCGGTACGGCCTACCTGGAACTCTACGCTGCGTAGCTTACTGGTGGCCTGCCGGGCCTTGAATTTATAGGCCACTGCCCAGCGGGGGTGGTGCGCCGTCATGCCCATCCTTTCCTGCTGGTGGATACTGTTGATTTTGATCACCAGCCCGTCTATTTCGTAAGGAAGATCGTCCCTTCTCTGTTCGAAATCGGCACAGTAGCGGATCACTTCGTCTATGCTGCTGAAAGTCTTTAATTCTTTGACCGGACTGGGGAAACCCAGCTTGTACAGCCATTGCAGGGAATCGAAATGTGTATCCAGGGCAGCCGGGCGCTCCGATTGCGGCTCAAGCGCGTAATCACTGATATGGTACAGGATGGCCGATAATTTCCTTTTGGCCACTTCATTCGGGTCCAGCATACGCAGGGTACCCGAAGCGGCATTGCGTGGGTTGGCCAGGGGTGCCTGCCCTTCGGCTGCACGTTGTTTATTCAGGCCAGCAAAAGTGTCCTTATGAATGACCACTTCCCCCCTGATCTCGATCTGCTGTACATGATCTTTAGTAAGACCTGCCTGCAAGGGTATAGACCGGATCTGTTTTACATTATTCGTTATTTCCTCTCCATATACCCCGTCACCGCGTGTTGCCGCCCGCCCCAGTTTACCCTGTTCATAGATCAGCGAAATACTGGCCCCGTCATACTTGGGTTCTACACAAAAGACGATCTCTTCTCCCGGAACCAGGGCAGTACAACGGCGTGCCCAGTCCGTGAGGTCTTCCGCATTGTAGGTATTGTCCAGGCTCAGCATAGGTACCAGGTGGGCAACCGTAGGCAGCCTTTCTGATATTCCGTAGGCTACTCTTTGCGTCGGAGAGTCCGCAGATTGCAGATCAGGGTTGTCTTGCTCCAGCTTTTTCAGCCGCGCAAACAATTGGTCATATTCTGCATCTGCCAGTACAGGATCGTTCTCTACATAATACCGCCAGTCGGCATAAAGGATTACTTCCTGCAATTGCTGCACCTGTTCTGCCGGTGGCAACACTGTTCCATTCTGTAATGCTTTGGCCTGGGTGTAAATACGCTGATGATCTTGTGCTGTGTACATAGAGCGCAAATATCCTTTAAAGTCTGGTGATTTGGATCAAAGGTCAAAGATCAGGAAGTTGCCTTTTTCGTATTAGGCAAAATTCGGATTATCTATATTAATATACGAGTATGTGGCACTAAATAACAATATGCTGCGTTAATATTTTCTTTTGGGGGCAATAACCTTCTCCTTATCTTTGGCAATCACTTGTTTTCATTAAAATAACAGCAATATAAGTTTCAGTCGTCTATGCGTAAATTTTTAAGTTTTCTTGCACTGTGCAGCAGTGTCGGTATCAGCCAGGCTACAGCACAAACAACCGGCTCTGTAAAGGGATTTGTAAAGGAGAAAGGAACGGGTGAGCTGTTGAGCGCTACCAACATCTTTGTACAAGGTACAAAGATCGGTGCACAGACGGACGATAAAGGCTATTATACCCTGGTACAGCTGCAGGCGGGTACCTATACCATATTTGCCACAGCAATCGGCTACGATACCGTATTCCACACGGTAAAGGTAGAACCCGGAGCTGTAGTCAACCGGAACTTCAGCATGGAGGCCAGAGGATTTGAACTGGAAGGCGTCAGCATTTCGGCCAGGGCCATCCAGAAAAAGACGAATGTCAATATCAGTAAAACAACCATTACCGCCAAAGAGATCAAGTTGCTGCCCAGCTCAGGTGGTGAACCGGATATCTCCCAGTACCTGCAGGTAACACCGGGTGTGACCTTTACCGGTGACCAGGGTGGGCAATTGTACATCCGTGGTGGTTCGCCTGTACAAACAGGTATCCTGCTGGATGGTATTACGATCTACAACCCTTTCCACTCCATCGGCCTGTACTCCGTGTTTGAAACAGAGGCGATCCGTTCTGCAGATGTGTACACGGCAGGCTTCAATGCCACGTATGGTAACAGGAGTTCCGCAATACTGGACATCCATACCAAAGATGGTAACAACCAGCGTTTATCAGGCCTCGTATCTGCCTCCCCCATTATGGTGCGCGGTATGCTCGAAGGGCCACTGATGAAGCAAAGAAAACCGGATGGCGGAAGCACGACCTTCCTGCTCTCTGCAAAGCACAGCTACCTGGCTTCCACGTCAAAGTCCCTGTACAGCGGCCTTGGTGAAGAATTCAAAAAAGGCCTGCCCTTTGAGTTTACCGACCTGTACGGTAAAATAACGTTCAGCGGTAACAATGGTTCCAAATTCAACGTGTTCGGTTTCAACTTCCGTGATAAAGCAAGCGTGCTGGACAACCTGGGCGCAACCAGGGCCACTTTCGACTGGAATTCCTATGGTGCCGGTACCACTTTCGTGGTGTCGCCCAGCGGTTCTTCTTCCCTGATCAATGGTAAATTCGCCTATTCTTCCTACAAAATCAATAATGAGGAAATAAACTTTGAACCCCGCAGCAGCAGCATCAACAACTTTGAAGGTGCCATCAACTTTACGTACTTCTTCCCTGGCTACAGCCAACTGAACTACGGTATCGAAGTAGCCGGACAAAGCACCAAACTGGACTACAGGAACTCCCTGGGTAACACCACTTCTTTCGACAGGAACAATACGACTGCAGGAGCCTTTTTCGTGTACAAAAAGAACTTCAACCAACACTTCATCCTGGAACCCAGTGTGCGCTTCCAGTACTATTCTTCTCAGGGAAAATTTTCCCCCGAACCACGCCTGAACCTGAAATACAACGTAACAGACAAACTGCGCTTCAAAGGTGCAGCCGGCCTGTATTCGCAGAACATTGTCGGCATCAAATCTGACCGCGATGTGGTGAACTTCTTCAACGGCTTTGTACTGAGCCCGGACCAAAGGATTCTGAATACAGACAGGGGCGTAGTAAACAGCAACCTGGAAATGGCCCAGCACGCTGTGTTCGGCGTAGAGTTTGATGTGAAAGACGTGGAATTCAACGTAGAGCCCTGGTACAAAAACTTCTCACAGATCATACAGCTGAACCGTACGAAAGGCGTTAACCCGGATAACAATTACGACTTCCAGGCAGATAAAGGTGTTGCAGCAGGTGTGGATTTCTCCGCCAAATACACCAAAAACCGTATCTTCCTGTGGGGTGTGGTTTCTTACCAGAAAATACAATACACGACACGCCTGGAGAATTTTGATACCACCTATACCACACAAACGTACCCGCCTCCTTTCGACCGCCGTATCAACATCAATCTGGTGGCTTCTTACACTGCCGGTCAGAAAAAAGACTGGGAAATCTCCGCACGCTTTAACTATGGTTCTCCTTTCCCCTTTACCCAAACACAGGGCTTCAACGAGAACATCAATATGACCGGTAGTATCAGCGGCAACCCGCTGACGCAAAACGGCAACATCAACACGATCTACGCCAACACGATCAATGGCGGACGTCTGACACCTTACCATCGCCTGGATCTTTCTGTAAAGAAAACGTTCAAGCTGAGTACTTATTCCTCTATCGAATCTACCGTTGCCGTAACGAACGTATACGACCGCAACAACGTTTTCTATGTTAACAGGCTGGACAACAAAGTTTATTATCAACTGCCGGTTTTTCCAAGCTTGAATGTTTCCTGGCGCTTTTAAGAATGAACACGAATGGTATTGAAGAAAAAGAGTTTCAACAAAAGCAAAGCTTCTGCTGCAATATTTTTGGCCCTGGCAGGCAGCATTTCATCCCGGGCACAGATACACACTCCTTTTCTTAGCCACAATCAATGGCTGACCAATTCCGGTCAGCTATTGCTGCATGAGCTATACCCAATGGCCGCATTTTCTGCGGCCAACCACTTGTCCCAGCGCTTTGCCTTTTACCTGGACCATGATCCCGTTATTCAAAAGGACAGGGCGGAGTACCTGTACCAGGTATCCAAAATCCGGTATAATGCAGACGAAGGCAAAGACAACCACACGGTAAACCCGGTGTACCGCGAACGCCTCGCTTTTGCCCGCGCACAGTATTATTTCCACCGCAGGAACTGGGCCGCAGCCATACCGCTTTACGAAGAAGCAGGTATAGCCAACCTCAGCAACAAAGAAGTAGCGGAAACAAAATTTGAACTGGCGTATGCCTACTTCAACAACAAACAGTTTGCAGAATCGGAAGCCCTGCTGGCTACCATTAAAGATATTGAAGGGGCCTATGCACCTTCGGCCAATTATTACTATGGCCTGCTGGCGTACAACAAAGGCAACTTTGCCGATGCATTGAAGAGCTTTGAAAAAATAGAACAGCACAAAGATTACAAGACTGTAGTACCGTATTACATGGCCGAGATCCTGTACTTCAACGGCGAACGTGGTAAAGCACTGCAGAAAGCAAAAGAAGAGCTGGCGAAAAATGAAAAGTCATACTACGACAACGAATTTCACCTGCTGGCAGCCCAATGCCTGTTTGAAGATGGAAAATATAAACAAGCGCTACCCTACTTTGAACACTACTACAATAATGTAGACAAGATCCGCAAGCAGGATATGTACAAAATGGCGTACAGCTATTACCGTACAGAGCAATGGCAAAAAGCGATTGAGCCTTTCCAGCAACTGAGCACCGTGCAAGATACACTGGGGCAGGCCTCTATGTATTACCTGGGTGATTGTTATCTGAAAACGCATGACAAAACCGGTGCCAAAAACGCCTTCA
>DATJDO010000459.1:0-3188 GCA_035497375.1 Chitinophagaceae bacterium
AGCGCCTTCACCCCTTCGTACATTTTAGCAGCGCGTTCTTCGTCACCATCGAAGCGAACCAGTGAGAATTCCGTCTCCGCCATACCAGGGTTAATAGCCGTCACTTTGATGCCATAGGGTAAAAGGTCAATACGCATGGACTGGCTCAGCGCATCCACAGCAAATTTTGTCGCACAATACACGTTTCCGTTGCGATAAGCCAGTTTTCCTGCTGTAGATCCTATATTGATGATATGCCCGCTGCATTGCTCCCGCATCATCGGTGCAATCTGCCGGGTCACATACAGTAAGCCTTTTATATTTGTATCAATCATACGGTCCCAATTGTCCGTATCGCCTTCATCGATTGTTGCCAGGCCGGCTGCCAGGCCGGCATTGTTGACCAGTACATCAATTTGACTGATCTGTTTTTTCAGATCAATCATCGCTTGCGCTACTGCAGCTTTGTCCCGCACATCAAAACAAAGTGTGATTACCTTTATCTTGTACGCTGCTTCCAAATCCCGTTTCAAAGCATCAAGCCTTTCCTGACGGCGTCCGCTGATCACTACATCATATCCTTTTTGTGCAAACACTATGGCGATTGCTTTTCCAAAACCCGAGGTAGCGCCTGTAACGAAAATTGTCTTCTTCATGCTGTGCTGTTGTGGGTGCAAATATAGGACTTCAATTTACCTTTTCGGATGTCCTCTATACAGCAAGACAACAGGAATTCCGCTTACTTTTGTGCAATGCCATTCAGCAATAATGACCAACAGGCACTGGTACGACAGTTGCCTGACGATTTACGTTTCGGAGAAGAGCCCTATTTGTCCGAAGCAGAGTTCCTGGACCGCCTGGCAGCCAAGGTAAGTTATATGCTGCAGTACAACAACGGTGTATTCTTCCAGCTCCTGTACAAAATGGATGTCCTGGAACCCAAACTGCGCATAGCAATGCAGACAGAAAATGTCCCCATGGCCATAGCCCGCCTGATCCTGGAGCGTCAGCTCGAAAAACTGGAAGCACGTAAGGCAAATCCTCCCACAACCGCAGAAGACAGAGACCTGGAATGGTGAACACAATAATGAATAATGTTTAATGATTAATGATTAATGATTAATGGATAGACGGGCGGTTTTCGGAGCAAGAGAAGGATACCCCTGCCTTAGAATACCTGCCAGATAAGTATTTTCAGGAGACGCTCTTCCCCTTTGAGGGGAAGGACCCGAAGGGGATGGGGTTGCCCCACAGTTTACAGATCATTTTATTGCTCAGAGGCAAATTATTATCAGCCCCCTTCCTCTTTAATGGGAAGCACCCGAAGGGGGATGGGGTCTCGAAATACAGCATCGCCATCCCGCTGTCCGGCAAGCGCAACAATGCCCTTAATGAAACGTGCAATTCTCGATTTTACACTTTACTTTTGCACTCCGTCCGCATTCGGATCATAAGAAAACATACTATTTATGGGTCGTATATTTGAAGTAAGAAAATCCACCATGTTTGCCCGCTACGATCGTATGGCAAAACAATTCAGCCGTATCGGTAAAGAGATCGCAATAGCAGTAAAAAAAGGCGGTTCTGATCCTAACACCAACCCTATGCTGCGCCGTGTGATCCAAAACGGTAAAGCTGTCAATATGCCGAAAGACCGTATTGATGCAGCCATTAAAAATGCATTGGGCAAAGACACCAGCAACTACGATGAGGTATTATATGAAGGCTATGCTCCACATGGCATCGCCATATTGGTGGTAACAGCTACCGATAACACCACCCGTACCGTAGCTAACGTGCGCTCGCACTTCAACAAAGGCGGCGGCAACCTGGGTAACAGTGGCTCTGTAGCCTTTATGTTCAAGCACCTGGGTATGTTCAAGCTCAATTCTGAAGGTCTGAATCCTGAAGACCTGGAGCTGGAACTGATTGACGCCGGCCTGGAAGAGCTGGGAGAAGATGCGGAAGGCAACCTGATCGTTCGTTGCGGCTTTACCGATTTTGGTAATATGCAAAAAGCGCTGGAAGAACGCGGTATTACACCAGTTTCCTCTGAAATAGAATGGATTCCCGAAAATACGGTAGCGCTGACAGATGAACAGGCAGAAGATGTATTTAAACTGATTGCCCGTGTAGAAGAAGACGACGACGTGCAACAGGTTTTCCATAACATGGCTTAGAACGGAGCCCAAACCGCTTGTACGCAAGCCTGTTCTTTCCCCTTTACAGAATCGCTGTACAGCACCAAACTATGGAGCACAATAAAAGAAGTTTCAGTCCCAGGCCGCAAAAGCCTTCCCTGCCCTTGCTGATCGGGCGCAAACCGGTCATGGAGGCATTGGCGGGCGGTACCGCAATAGAGAAAATATTCCTGCTGCGTACCGCTACGGGTGAGGAGATCAATGCAATTAAACAGCTGTGCCGTGAACGCAATATCCCCTTGAGCCAGGTGCCGGTTGAGAAACTGAACAACCTGACCAAAGCACAACACCAGGGCGTAGTGGCTTATACCAGCCTGCTGGAATATATCGAGCTGCAGGAAGCCATATCGTTTGTTGTAGATAAAGGCGAAACTCCATTGTTTGTTTTACTCGACGGGGTGACTGATGTACGGAATGTGGGCGCTATCGCGCGCAGTGCCCTGTGCTGTGGTGCGCAAGGCCTTATCCTGCCCACTTCCAATGCAGCCTCGCTTACCGAAGAGGCGATCAAAACTTCCGCAGGAGCGCTGCGGCAGATCATGTTGTGCCGCACGCCTTCTGTGGCACAGGCATTGGATGTGCTTAGACTGAATGGCATCAATGTACTGGGCACCAATATGAAAGGAAGTGTTCCTGTTTATGAAGCAGACCTCACCATACCCAGTGCTATCGTAATGGGTGCAGAAGATACCGGTATCAGCAAAGATGTAATCAAACGTGCAGACCAGTTGATACGCATCCCCATGGCAAAGGCTTTTGACTCACTGAACGTATCCGTTGCCGCAGGCATGATCCTGTATGAAGCAGCCAAGCAAAGGCTCACACAATAAGCCCCGCTTTCTTCAGGATGGAACCATCAAGAAGTTAAGGTCATTAAGCCTGACGTTAAGAGAACCAATAAGTTTTACCGTGTTTACGTAGAGCGGCACTACCTGCCACAGGCAGGTTCATTTGTCGGCAAGATACCCTTCGTAGGGTACTTGTATTTCCTTCAGTGCACTGTCAATC
>DATJDO010000460.1:0-4012 GCA_035497375.1 Chitinophagaceae bacterium
CGGATTCTATTACCTGGTACAGTGCGCACAGCAGAAAAAATGGACCATGGTGAAACCGCTTATCCTGATGGGGCTTGTATGGCTGGCGCAATTCGGAGTTTACTATGAACTGATCCTGAAACCCCAGATCAACTCGGAATACCTGCAGAATTACCACCGAGAGTTTTTCCTGTTTGCTACGCCTTCTAACGCAGAAGAATGGCGGCACAATTGGATACGGCTGCGTGAAATACTGAACAATACTGCAGGTTTCAGCCAGCTGTCGCTGCAGCTGAGTATTCTTTTCATCCTCATTGGCAGCATTGCCCTTTTGCGGAGATCATTGTCACAGTTTGTGCTACTCTGCGCACCTGTATTGCTCGTGCTGTTGGCTGCTGCGCTGAACCAGTTTTCGCTGATTGAGCGGGTGGTGCTGTTTATTTTACCTTTTACCATGCTGCTGGCAGGCCTGGGCTTTGCGGAGCTGATGCGTATCCCGCTCAGGGTCGTGCAACTTACTTTTGTCGGTTTTGGCTTTTTTATACTGTGGAATTACAATTATCGCTCCCTGTTTTACGAAAAACTGAATTTCCAGGAGCTGACCGCAGGCCTGGATTATATCCTGGAAAAAAACGGAAAGGGTAAAGAGATTTATGTGGACTGTGCGAGCCGGGATACCTACATTTACTATACAGGTATCCACCCGCATAAAAGTAAATATGCAAAGCTGGAAGGCGCCTACCTGTTTGGCTGGAATGATGATAATTTTCCCGAAATCGCATTGAAATCAGAAACAAACCGGTCTTTTTATGTGTTTACCGGCGGTTCACCTGAATTGCGGGAAAGACACCTGAACGAGGTGCGGCAAGTGCTGAACCAGACAGATGAATTCTCGTTTGCTTTCTGTTATGTATACACTTTTCAAAAGAAATAAATCCCTGGCTTATGTTCATTACAGCGTTTAAAAAGTACATACAGACCCTTAAGGTAAAAGAGGGCAAAAAAGTGGCTTTGCATAAGTATGATACAGAGTACAAACCGGATGGTATTAGTAAAGAATTAGGCGAAGACTTGTTGGCGGAAAGCCTTTTGAAATTGTCTGCACTGCAGGATAAGCTGTATGCGCACAATAAGTACAGTATACTCATCGTCCTGCAAGCTATCGATGCGGCAGGCAAGGATGGGGCTGTACGCCATGTGATGACCGGCTTTAATCCCCAGGGGGTGAAGGTTGTCAGCTTCAAACAGCCATCCCACCAGGAGCTGGATCATGATTACATATGGAGGCACTATACTGAATTGCCCGCGCGGGGTGATATTGCAATTTTCAACCGATCTCATTACGAAAATGTGTTGGTCACAAGGGTGCACCCCGAATATATACTGGGTGAAAACCTGCCGGATGTCAAAACAGTAAAGGATATTGATGCGGCGTTCTGGAACAGGCGGTATAAACAGATCAACCGGTTTGAAAAAAATATCGCAGAGAACGGGACTATTGTACTGAAATTTTTCCTGCACCTGAGCAAGGAAGAACAAAAGAGGCGCTTTATCGAACGCATTGACGATCCGAAAAAGAATTGGAAATTTTCTGTTGACGACCTTAAAGAGCGTGCGCACTGGGATGAGTACCAGGCAGCCTATGAAGAGATGCTGAGCAAAACCAGTAAGGATGAAGCTCCCTGGTTTATTATCCCGGCAGACAATAAATGGAGTGCGCGCTTAGCGATCAGCGAGATCATCCTGCAAGAGTTTGAAAGCCTGAAAATTCATTATCCTGCGGTCAGTAAAGCACAGAAAGAAGAGCTGCTGAAAGCAAGGGAAGTGTTGATGAATGAGAAATAAGGACTACAGGTAAGATATATGCTGTCTTCCCGCAGATCTGCAAAAGCTATTGCGACCATCAAAGTGATCGGTATCTGTAAAATGAAAGTGTGAAAGCGGTACCAGGTGCCATGACAGAAGTGTGTCAGCAAGGCGCAGAAAGAAGAAACGCTGAAAGCAAGAGTAGTGCTACACAATTGTTTTCAGACTTTCATAGTACTCCAGTTTAAGTAAGGCAACAACAGGAAATCATGCATTAATCAATAGCAATATCATATTGGGCAATATTTTCTGCTTTGTTTCTTTGCGTGCGGATTTTTATGCCTCTCTTTCAATAGCGGATGCCGTCTTTAATACAGTGACCATCAGGCCTAACCATATGAAAGGTGCCAGAAATACACCGAATTTTTCAAGGTAATGATGCACGACTAAGGATTTGTACAGATTTAATCCCACAAAGTAGTTGAGTGCCGTTAATACGAGCAGCTTTACATCAACCAAGCCTTAAGCAGTTTTATTGTGCTTCTTCATTCAAAGCGGCCCACAGCGCATCTTTCAGCTCTACAATCCCTTTGCCGCTGGCGGAGGAAATGAAATAATGGGGCACATCTTCGGGTAAGGTTTTGGCAATTTCTTCCTGCAGCTCATCGTCCAGCATATCGCTTTTGCTGATGGCCAGGATAATTGTTTTGTGCAACAGCTCCGGGTTGAACTCTTCAAGCTCGTTCATCAGGATGTCAAATTGCTCACTATGGTCCGGGCAATCGGCCGGTATCATAAACAGCAGCACGGGGTTGCGTTCTATATGGCGCAGGAAGCGGTGTCCCAGGCCCTTGCCTTCAGCTGCCCCTTCTATAATGCCGGGCAGGTCGGCCATGCAAAATGATTTGTCGTCGCGGTAGGGTACGATGCCCAGTTGCGGCGTCAGTGTTGTAAAGGCGTAATCTGCTATTTTGGGTTTAGCAGCGCTGATCGTAGAAAGCAAAGTGCTTTTACCGGCATTCGGAAAGCCTACGAGGCCTACATCGGCCAATACTTTCAGTTCCAGGTACTTCCATCCTTCTATGCCCGGTTCTCCGGGTTGAGCGTAGTCGGGCGCCTGGTTGGTTGCTGTAGCAAAGTTGGCATTACCCAATCCGCCACGGCCGCCTTTGAGCCAGACTATTTCCTGTCCGTCTTCCAGTACTTCTGCTTCCGTTTCGCCGGTTTCTTCGTCGTAGGCTATGGTGCCTAAGGGCACTTCAATATAAATGTCCTGCCCGTCGCGACCGGTCATATTACTCTTGCTGCCACGCTGTCCGTCTTCGGCCAGTATATTTTTATGGTAACGCAAATGCAGCAAGGTCCATAATTGTGCATTGCCCCTGAGGATTACATGTGCACCCCTTCCCCCGTCACCACCATCTACTCCTGCTTGTGCATTGTACTTGGTCCGTGCAAAATGAGAGCAACCTGCCCCGCCTTTACCAGACTTGCAAAACACACGGATGTAATCAACAAAGTTTGCCTTTTCCACTATACTTATTCCGGTGATATGATTTTATCGATTTCGGCTGAAAGCAGACCGAATATTTCTTCTACGCTACCTTCTCCTTTGATCCGCTCTACTTTGCCCATAGCGTCATAGTGGGAGGCTACAATCTCCGTTTTGGAGCGGTATTCTTCCACGCGTTTTTTGATCACTTCTTCAGTATCGTCTGCGCGTCCCGATGTGAGTGCGCGGTGCAGGATGCGCTTGGTCAGCTCTTCATCCGGCACTTCGAGTGCCAGTACCAGGTTGATTGGGGCGCTCTTGAACTCCAGCAATTTATCGAGCGCTATGGCCTGTTGCTTGGTGCGGGGAAAGCCGTCGAAGATAAATCCCCTGCTGTCCGGGGTCTCATCGATCCTGGTGCTGATCATACCGATCACGACTTCGTCCGGCACCAACATGCCCTGGTCCATGTACTTTTTAGCTTCTGTACCCAGGGGGGTCATGCGCGCCACTTCATCGCGCAGCAGGTCGCCGGTAGAGATGTGCTGCAGCTTGTATTTGGAAAGAAGGTTGGCCGATTGTGTACCCTTACCGCTACCGGGAGGGCCAAAAAGTATCAGGTTGAACATAAATTATTTACAAATAAAATGTTTGCAAAAATAAGCAACCCAACTAACAAGTAGTTGGGTTAATTTCAAAAAAGCAGATTTGGTGCGTTTTATCGCTTACCGGGAC